>CAZKIR010000106.1:0-10949 GCA_964552835.1 uncultured Bacteroidales bacterium | reverse complement strand
CGAGTTTGAAAAAATCGTTGATCCCAGGCATATACAGGGCATGACAGGAGCACACGAGGGAGCCCTTTACGGCCCGGCTTCCCATTCCAGGTTTACCTCGTTTAACCGCCACCCGAATTTTTCCAAGAGCGTTAAAGGCCTGTATTTTTGCGGCGGCACCGTGCACCCGGGCGGTGGTATACCCCTTTGCTTATTATCGGGCAAAATTGTTGCAGATTTAATTATAAAATGATAAAGTCAAGGCATAACCCTGTTCATGAATTTATCCTGGGCCAATATCTGCTTTTTATCCTGAAAAAGCACTTTCGGGCTGTCTGTTTCAGGCCGCTCCCTGCCATTCCCGACAAACCTATCTTATTGTTGGGCAACCACTTTAGCTGGTGGGACGGGTTTATCCCGTGGTATATCAACCGAACAGCTATCCACAAGAAAATACACGTGCTGATGCTGGATGAAGAACTTGAAAAAAACCGGGTGTTAAGGAATATCGGGGCCTTTTCGATACGTAAAAAAAGCCGTGACATGCTCCAAACCTTCAGTTACATTAAATGGCTCCTGAAAAACCCTGAAAACATGATAGTTATCTTCCCGCAAGGGCAAATTTATTCATTATACCAGCAAGAAATCCTTTTTAAGAAAGGGATTTTCAAAGCCTTACAAGGGATAGAAAATGACCATGAAGTATGGTTTTCGGTGGTATTGCCCGAGTATGGCGACCAGAAGAAACCAACCTTGCATTGCTACATGAAAAAACATGGTGATGGATTGGGCAATGGAGAAGAGACCGGGGCTGCCTACCAATCATTTTATCAAGAGTGCATGCAAGGGCAAGTTGCCAGGACCCGGGAAAAATATAAGGCATGAACAGCTTACTATGGATTATCTTGGTATTTTTGGCCTTACGGCTGCTGGTGGCCCTGTTTAACCTTGTTACCCGCCCCTTTATGCCCTCGAAAACAGGGCGGCACGGGGAAAAAGTTTCGGTTTTGATCCCGGCGCGCGAGGAGGAAGCAAACATCCCCACCTTGTGCAAAAACCTGAAAAACCTGGCACACGAGAACCTGGAAATCATTTTGCTGGATGACGGATCATCTGACAAAACCTATGAACTGGCCCTATCATATGCTACTGGTTTTTCCTCTTTCAGGATATTGAAAGGAAAACCATTGCCCACGGGCTGGCTGGGCAAAAACTGGGCATGCCACCAGTTAAGCCAGGTTGCCTCGGGCGAATACCTCTTGTTTATCGACGCGGATGTAGAATTACTTCCGAATGCTATTAACAGCGGGTTACAGGAAGTAAAATCGAAAAACCTCGCCTTGTTGTCCTGTTTCCCGGATCAAATCATGAAAAGCACGGGTGAAAAACTCGTGGTACCTATCATGCACTACATTTTGCTTTCCTTGTTGCCCTTGCGGATGGTGTACTGGTCGAATGCCAGCTCGTTAAGCGCTGCAAATGGGCAATTCATGCTTTTTCAAAAAAAATATTACTGGAAGTGGCACGAGAAAGTAAAAGATAAAATCGTGGAAGATATCTGCATCATGAAGGCCATCAAGCAAACAGGTTTGAAAGGTGAAGTGTTGCTGGGGGACCAAATGGTAAAATGTCGCATGTACACGGGTTTTCAAGATGCATTGAACGGTTTTTCAAAAAATATCCTGGCGGGGTTCAACAACAATTATCTTTCGATGTGGGTTTTCTTTTTTTTAACATATTATGGTTATATCTTATTTGCCTTTTGGCCCAAGGGGCACCTCATCGCCGGGGCCATCGCGGCCATTGCCCTGTTGCGCATGTTGATAAGCCTGGCATCCCGGCAAAGCGTATTCAAAAACCTACTGTTCCATATCGTGCAAATGTCCTTGATGGTTTACATCGGCATGTTGTCGTGCATAAAAAAACAACGAAGAAAGAATACCTGGAAAGGGAGGGTAATTTGATACGAGGAGGTAAATTCAAATAGTATTGACTAATTGGCACAATTTAAAAATTTTGCAAGGTGGTCAAAGGGCAAAAGAACAATTTTAAAATGTCAGGTTATTTCGGCACAACCCCTTAATTTCCGCCAAGGATCAACGGAAGGCCGTCTTCCCCACTGCCAATCACAACGACTTTGGAATTTTGCGATTCAGAAAGTTTCACGGTAGCCTCGATGCCACGCATTTTAAGCAAGGCCTTGGTAAGGCTTTGATTTATGATCTGGTTGGCCTTGGCTTCCCCCTCGGCCTGGATCCTTTTCCTTTCCGCTTCGCTTTCTTCTCTCTTGAGCTTAAACTGGTATGCCAAAAACTCTTGCTCTTGTTCCAGCTTGTTCTCGATGGCCTGTTTTATTTGCGGGGGCAAATCGATAGATCGGATAAGCAGGGCGCGCATATCAATATTGTTCGCTTCAAGAACGTTATGCGTTTCCGTGATAATAGATGTCTCGACTGCTTGGCGCTTGGTACTATATATTTCCTCGGCCGTGTACCGCCCGGCAACTTGCCTTACAGAAGAACGTACCTCGGGGATAATCAACTGGTTGATGTATTTCACGCCAAAAGTCTCGTGCAGGTATCCAATCCTTTCATAAGTAGGTTTAAACCGCACGGTCACGTCAATATTCAATGACAAGCCATTTTTATCCAACACGTCCATGGTTTCTTCACGGGTTTGTTCTTTCACGTTGTACACGTGCAAATCGTTCCATGGGGCAATAATATGAAAGCCAGGCATGAAAATTTTATCTTTGTCCAATCCCGTGGTAAACTTTCTAAAAATAACCCCCCTCTCGCCTGGTTGAAGGGTTTTAAACATGGCGCTGCCAAATATCAGTGCAATGACGGCCGCGACTCCAATAATTATCCAGACAGGTGCTAATTTCTTCATAAATTTTTCTCTATTTAGTAACATTGAAATTTATTTGTAAAAATAAAGAAAATTGCATGAAAAGAAAACTAGATTTATTGGGGATACAATAAAAATCTCATCTATGGATAAATTGCACGATGTCTTCAGCCGTTTTCTTTCCTATCCCCTCGATTTCCATCAAGTCTTCCTCGTCAAGGCAAAAAATATCCCATAGCTTTGGATATGCCTGCAATATCGTATTTGCCCTCTTGTGGCCTATCCCGGGAAAATGTTGTATTAATTGAAGCTTTAACCGTTTGCTACGGTTCATTTTTGCTTTAATGACAGGTATATAGGCACGTCCTTCCTGTATTTGCGCGTACTTTACAAGCTGTCGGCTAGTCATCGTCATGAGTTTGAAGGTTTCTTGGATATTTGCCGATCGCAACACCGGTATACCCAGAAAAACAGAAATATGGATTAAAGCCCCCTGCACGGCCTCTCTTTTCATCCGACTGTTTTTCACGCTATCCCGCTTTCCTTCCAAAATCAAGATATAAGGCATCAACCCATCGGCCATGGCATAACTTTGCCTGAAAAACCGGCCATTTTGGATCGAAACCAAAAAATCGGGCAACGTTTTACGCTCGAAAACGACCTTGCTATCTACAATATAATCACCAGCCTCCAAAATCTTCATTTCATGGTAAAGGCCGGGTTCTTGCCTGGCCAAATCCAGGATACCAGAACGGGTTTCGCGGGGATCGATGATCAAGTGCATAAGGTTCATGTTTCAAGGGTTATATTTCCAAATATAGGAACTTTATGATAAATTGTGAATAAAAACATGGCCCGGTTTGGCCCAATATTTTTTGCATTATACCGGGAATGCTATACATTTGAATTTTTAAAGCTTTGAAGAGGAAAGAGATCAGATATGGAGAAAAAACGGTTCAACTCGATTATCCACTTGTTGGAAGATCCTGATCAATTGGTATATAATGAAGTATCCCGGAAAATCATCCACGAGGGGCCAAAAATAATCCCCGACCTGGAAAAAGCCTGGGAGTCCACTTTTGATGAATTCGTGCAAGAACGATTGGAAGATATTATCCAAACCATCCAATTTCGCGTGATAAAGCAAGAATTTAACCAATGGATCACGAGCGGTGGGCAAAACCTTTTTGAAGGGGCTTTTTGGGTGGCCAAGTACCAGTACCCGGAATTAAATTACCTGGAACTCACCAAAGCCATCGATGCCATCAGCCAAGAAATTTGGTTGGAAATCAATAACAAGTTAACCGCGCTGGAAAAAACCCGGATAATCAACCAATTCTTGTTTGTAGAAAAAGGCTTTACCAAAAATAAAAACAATCCCAGGAACCCACAAAATTTATTCATCAACACGGTGCTGGAATCCAAAAAAGGTAGTTCTACTTCCCTTTCCATCCTGTACTCTATCGTGGCCGAGAAACTCGGCCTGCCCATTTATTGCGTGAACCTGCCCAGCAACACCATCCTGGCCTACGTGGACGAATATGCATACCATCCGGAGTTGCTACCTGAAAAACCAGAGGTATTATTTTATATAAACCCCATGAGTTTTGGCGATGTACTAGGGAAACAAGAAATCGATTTCTTTTTAAAGCACTTGAAAATTAAACCCAAAGATTCATACTACTTACCCAGCAACAACATAAACATCATTTACCAACTATTGGTTGATATTAAAAGCGCGTATGAACAACTTGGTAAAAAGCACAAGGTAGAGGACATGAATATATTACAAGGTATGATGAAAAAGAAAATTACCGGTCAAAACGGCAATAATTATACTGTATAACACCATGGAAAAAGCTGCTATCTGTTTCTGCAATACTTATAAAAACTGGGGGGGCGGTGAAAAATGGCATTATACCTACGCTTTACAATTTAAAGAAAAAGGTTATCCGGTACACGCTGTTGCCCATCGAGGCAGCGAACTGGCCATACGATTAAAAAAAGCAGGCATCCCGGTAAAAGAAACAAAACTTACAAACCTCTCTTTTTTAAACCTTTATAAAATATTAATGATACGGGGATATTTCAGGAAAAACAAGATATCCGCGGTGTTCATGGCCCTTCCGATTGACATGAAAGTTTGCGGCCTGGCCGCCTCCTGGGCGGGAGTTCGAAAAATTATCTACCGCCGGGGCCTGGCCGTGCCGGTAAAAAATTCCTTCACGAACCGGTACCTTTTTAAAAACGTGCTTACTGACGTGATCGCGAATTCCATCGAAACCAGGAACATGTTGCTTAAAAACAACAAAGATTTAATACCCGGGGGGAAATTACACCTTATTTATAATGGGATTGATTGCAAGGCCTATCATGAATGTAAAGCAAGCAAAATTCGAACAAATAAAAATGGCACGGTGGTCTTGGGCAACGCGGGCCGCCTGGTAGAACAAAAAGGACAAAAATACTTGCTGGAGATAGCCCAGATTTTACAGGACAAGAAGATTGAATTCAAGTTACTGATCGCGGGCAGGGGCAAGCTGGAAAAAGAACTTAAATATTTTACCGAAAAGCACCATCTGGAAGATAAAGTAGATTTTCTCGGGTTTGTTGAAAACATTAAAAGCTTCATGGAAAGCATTGATATTTTCGCGCTAACCTCCTTGTGGGAAGGTTTTGGCAACGTGCTGGCCGAAGCCATGCTTTCCGAAAAACCCGTGGTGGCCTTTAACCTGAGCAGCAATTCCGAGCTAGTGAAAGACGGGCACAATGGTTACCTGATACAGAACATGGACATGTACGCTTTTGCCGGAAAAATCGAAGAATTGATAAAAGACCCGGGCAAAAGAAAAGAAATGGGCAAAAATGGCCGGGAATACATTGAAAAGCATTTTGATATATCCCTCACTTTAAAACAACTGGAAACGTTGATCCAATAAATTATGAAAAAAAAAATACCCTTTCTCACCTTTTTTATCCTGGCCCTTATAAATGCATCCGGGCAATTTAAAAAACCCGAAATTGAACTCGAGTATGCCCTAACGGCCAGCAGTGGTGACAAAGCCCCTTTCTGGCTCGTGAACAACCAGTACGCGCAAAACAGCCTGGAACCTTTTCATACCCGGCTTAACACGGGGATATTCAGCGAGGGGATGAAAAACGATAGTAGCTTTTTCGATTACGCCTATGGGTTCGAGTTTTTGAACCGCTATGATGGAAATTTCGATCCCCTTTTTCACCAGTATTACCTGCAAGCCCGTTTATGGTTTTTAAAATTGCGTGCCGGGGCCATGGAAGAATTTTATGGCAACCAAGACCCGGAATTATCCAGTGGCTCCCTGTTGTGGAGCAAGAACACGCGGCCCATGCCCAAGCTGTCTATCGAAACCGATGGCTACACGGACGTGCCATTTACCTTTGGTTACCTCGAATTTAAGGGGGGGATATCGCACGGCTGGTTTGAGCAAGAACGGCACGTGAAAAACGCGTACATGCACCACAAGTACTTGTTAGGGCAGCTTGGCGGCGATTTGCCCATTAACGCGCACTATGGCCTGCACCACTATGCCCAGTGGGGTGGTGAGCACCCGACAAGGGGCAAAATACCCAGCGGTTTGGAAGCTTTTATCAAAACCTTTTTTGCCCAGGAAGGGGACACGAGCATCAACCCAAACCTGGAGGGCGAAGCCATTAACGTTTCGGGAAACCACATTGGCAGCCGGAATATCGGGATGGATATAAAATTTAGCAAGTTTAGCGTGAGCACCTACTGGCAAACCATTTTTGAAGACAATAGTGGCATGGTGTGGCGAAATATCCGAGACGGGTTATGGGGCATATCTTTAAAGCAAAAAGACAAAACATGGCCCGTGCATGGTATTTGTTACGAGTTCGTGAACACGACAGACCAAAGCGGCCCTTCTCATAATGATCCCGAAAACGAGGATATAATACTTGGGGGAAATGATAATTATTTCAACAATTATATTTACAATTCGGGATGGACATACTTCAAATACAGCATCGGTACCCCGTTAATCACTTCTCCCTTGTATAACGAGGGAGGGAAAATCCAGGTAATGAACAACAAGATTACGGCCCACCATTTTGGCCTGCAAGGGGGCATGAAACAATTTGCCTATACCATTTGGATTACCCACTCCATAAATCACGGGCGGAACGGAAGCCCATATGAACCCTTCAAAACCCAGACTTCTATCCTGGGGCACCTGGATTATCGATTAAAAAATGACGACAAGACCCGTTTTTTCCTGGATATCGGGATTGACCGGGGCGAATTGCTGGGTAAACAAGTGGGCACGATGATTGGGGTAAAGAAATCCTTTTAGCTACCTTATATATAAGCTCTCCCGGGTTTATTATCATGATTTTACTTTTTTTTACCCTTCTGAACCGCTAAAGTTTAACTATACTGCCCTGACGGGCTTGGGTTGATATTGACGTTTCGGTATTATAAAAATCAAAGTGTAATTTTCTTTGCTATGCTTCGCGTTTTTAGCGTAGAACAACATAGTTCTTGTTTTCAGCACCCCGAGATATTTAGCCGTATGCTTATTGGTTCGGGTATTCCTTAATCCTGGCGCGGATAAACTTGTATACCTCGTGGGCGATAATGCTAAAAATGGAAAGGAAAAAACCCGCGAAAGCCCCGATGATCACGATCAACTTGCGCTTGGGCTTGCTACGTTTCTCGGGCTTCACGGCCTCGTCCAGGATATTGATAACCGGGGTTTCTTTTACCAGTTCGATCATGGCCATTTCTTTTTCTTTTTGCAGGGTCAGGTAAACCTCCTGCTTGATGGTGACTTCCCGTTGCAAGCGCCCGTACTCAAGCTGTAGCTCGGGGCTTTCAGCAATCATCCGGTTTTTCTCCCGGAACTCTTTCAAGGCTTCCTCGGCCACCCGCAATTCCTGCTTGGTGGTGTTCAGCCTTTTCTCTATATACTCCAGGTTTTCTTTCGTGCTGGTCTTTTGCTCGTTCTGGATGTACTCTGATATTTTCTGGATGGTATAATTGGCTATATCCGCGGACAACTGGGCCTCACGCGTGCTCACCGTGATGCTTTGCAGGCCGGTTTCCTCGTTTATATCATACGCGACTTTGTCATTCATAATTTCCAAAGCTCTTTCTTTGATTTCAGCCGGGGTCTCCCCTTCCAATTCCCAAAAATCAATTAAATTGAGCAAAGAATCGTATTCTTCAGTTTGCCATTCATGATAAATAATTTGTTCCCGCATCTTGCGGCTCGATACCAGATCGGCTATGCTATAACTAGAGCCGGCTGAGCCTGCCCCACCAAAACCAAACTGGGAGGCGATACTCATGATACCAGAGGAAGGGACTTGTTTGTTTTGTACTTGGTAAAAAGTAACTTTACTATCGTATATTTCGGTGGCCAAGAGACTGTATATAACCGCTAAAATAATCGCCACGCTGCTAAATATAATGATAAATACACGGTACGACCAAAGCTTCATGAACAGCTCGATCAAATCAATCTCGTCATTATTTTTAACTTCCTTGTTTTTATCTTGTTCCATCATGTATTATAGTTTATTGACTACCTTAATTACCTGCCCTGTCAATAATAAAAATCGTTGTAGCCACGCTGGAAACGATTGAAGACATTTGCACCACGAATTCTGTTACATCAAAAGGCTCCCTTTCCCGTTGGCGGGGCACGTAAACACGGGATCCTTCTTTAATCTTAGGCCCTATGCCCAATTGTATCCGTTTGGCATTGCCCCCCGGGTAATAAACGACCGTGCGGCTTTTTTGGGCATCAAAAGTGTAATCCCCGGCTGCCTCTATATAATCTTCCATGTTCCAGTCTTTACGATATTGCACCAGGCCCGGGTTGTTCACTTCCCCGTACACCCTTACCGTGCCCGGGTGCTTGGGCACCCGTATCTCGTCTCCTTCACGCAAGGCCATCGGATATTTTCCTGCCTTTTTCAAGGCTTCATCAAAATCCCCCACTACCTGTAGGGAGTCATCGCGAATAAATTCAATGCCGGCCTCGAAAGCTTCTTCCGTTAAACCGCCTGCCCGCTGGATCAATTCATTCAAGGTCTCGTTTTTCCTTAGCAAGGGATATACCCCGGGAAATTTCACTTCTCCCCGGATATAAACATTTCGTTGGTATTGATAATCCGGGTCTAACCGGATAACCACCAGGTCGTCATCTTCTAAAAGAAAATCATTTTCTGTTTTCAGCTTATCCATCATGCCCGGGCTAATGTCAATCTTGAACACTTCCATAAGGCTATCATGTTTGTCCCGGTATGGGGCTAACCGAAATACTTCCACCTGGTACCGGTAGGCTTCCTTGGTAAAACCACCAGCCCGTAATATCAGGTCGTGCAGGCCCATGTTTGTCTGCAAATCATAATCCCCGGGTTCTTTTACCTGTCCCCTCACGGCCACTTGCTTGGAAAAATGGGTTACCGTGGCGGGATAAAGGATTAACCTGTCGCGGTGTTGCAACTTGATGTCACGCGTCCCGTCCAACAAAAAATCCCCCAGGTCAATCGGGATTACCTTCCGGGTCAGTTGATCGGGGTTGTAGCGGATCAGGTCGGCCCGTACCATGTAGGTATTCCCTGAAAAGACCGAATCTTCCAATCCCCCGGCCTTATCAATCAATTGCTTCACGTTCATGCCATTGGACAATACAAAGCGCCCGGGGTTTTGCACGTGCCCATCCACGCTCACGTAGTGGATGCCATTCGGCGTTTCCTTAATAACACGCTGGGTGTCAACCAGGGGAAATAAAGTCACGATATCTTGATCATGCAAGGGTACCGGATGGATTACCACTTGCTCTCCCTGGATACCGACAAGCTTTTCCGTGAGGTTATATTTTACCTTAACCTCGCTGTCCCTGTCACCCAAGGGGGTAACCCGGTGTATTTGCACCTCCTCGGTATTGGCCGTGGATTTTAATCCCCCGGAAAACTCGATTAACTCACGCAAGCTTTCACCTTCCTGCATTTCATAAATACCTTGACGGAACACTTCCCCGGCCAATTCAATGGAGTTTAACCTGGGTGGGACGTAGATCACGTCGTTATTTACCAAGCGGGCATCTTCCGTCTTTTTTCCTTTCATGATAAAATTATAGATATCCAGGTGGCTAATGACCTCGTTGTTCCGTATCAATTGGATATCCCGCAAGGAGCCTTTCACGGTAGGCCCGCCTACCTGGTACAAGGCCGTGAACAAGGAGCTATAAGAACTTACCATGTGCGCACCGGGATATTTCAGGTAACCCACGAAATATACCTTGATAGGCCGCAGTTTGCCAAGGGAAACATCCAGAAATGTCCTGGGGTTTCCATTAGGTGGGTTTAAACCACTGTATATACGGGAAAGGTTACGGATCAGTTTTTTTTCCAATTCCTGGATCGTGAGGCCTACCACGCTTAATTGCCCGTAACGGTTTATAAAAACAGTGCCTTCGCGGGATACGGCCAATTCATAACGTAACTCGGTCTCGCCCCAGAGGGATACAATGATCTCATCACCTGGCCCCACCTGGTAATTGGGGTCTACCGGCCCCACGTTCATGGGTTCAAATTTCTCGGGGGCACCGGAAAATAGTTCGTAGCCAAAATGCTTTTTAGAAGCATCGGATCCGGGTAATTTTTCTTCTTGATCACTTTTTTCACGGGCAATATCGGGCACGATTTTTTCTTCCTGGGAAAAATCCTCCAATGTCTCTTTCACCACGGGGGACTCTTGCCCTTTCGCACGTTCTTGTGCTTCGGTTATTTGCGCTGGCGTAGCCCCTGCCGCCCGGGCTTGCTTCACGGCCTCTTCCTGGCTGATTTGGCCACTTTGGTATTGCTTTACAATGTTTTGTATCACACCACGGTTTTGGGCGTTCATCATCATCACACCAAGTAACAGCATGATAACTAAATAGATTCTCTTATGGGTCATCGAATAACAATTTAAAAAATATCGTGTGCGAATATAGGAAATTATGGGGAAAGGAAAAAAAGAAAAGATAAGGGTTGAGGTTAAAGTTGAGGCTTAGGATAAGGCTGGGGTGTGAAATTTACGGAGTACTTCCATAAAAAAGTTACTGCATGTT
>CAZKIR010000105.1:10207-11017 GCA_964552835.1 uncultured Bacteroidales bacterium | reverse complement strand
ATCGGGGTCCAGCTCGATGGCTTTCTTGCAAATATCGGCCGGGGTAGCATAATCCCCTTCTTTAAAAAACAACAAGGCCAGGTTGTAATATAACTTAGGCTCCCCGGGATTTAGCCGGATTAACTGTTCAATCCGCGACTTGGCTTTTTCAAAATCGCCCAGGCGAAAATAAAAATCGGCCTCCTGCATTTTAAACTCCAGGTGGCCAGGTATCGCTTGCTGCGCATCAAGTGCGGCTTGCAGGGCTTTCTTGTAGTCGTGCCCGTATTCCGAGTAGATATGGATCAACAACTGGTGCGCATCAATATAGCCGGGCACTATTTGCAGGTAACCCGCGATTTTTTCTTTCGTGGATGGATAATCCCCTTTCTTGTAGTACACGTTTATTTCTTCCCACAGTATTTCCGTGTTCCCGGGATATTTTTCCAGGGCCTCTTGCACGAAACCCAGGGCCTTGGGATAGTCTTTTTCCACGTCGCGGGCCGTGGCAATAAGCAATTCGTGTAAACGTGGGGTATCATATTCTAAGAATTCCAGGTCCCCGTATGCCTTATACACGATTTCTTCATTTTCGGCCTTGTACCCGCAATCCATCAGGTACACGTGGGCAGTAGTATCGGTAGGGATCAATTGAGCAGCTTGCTGAAAAAAACCGATGGCCCTCTGGTAACTGTTCAAGGCATATTTTTCTTTTCCCTTGTTGATAAAATCTAACCATTTCTCGTTAAGGGACTGCGATATGCATGGGGCAAACACCAGCAACATGCCCAATACCATGGAAAAAAATAATAGGTTACGCTTCATGAAATT
>CAZKIR010000105.1:9749-10197 GCA_964552835.1 uncultured Bacteroidales bacterium | reverse complement strand
CTTTTAGGGATTAAAGGTAAAAAATGAAGTGGTAATTTTGAAATAATAATGTAGCTTTATATAAAAAAATACAGTGTTGCCAGATTAAAAAAAAAGATTACCCGCATTCGTTGAAAGTTTTAGACAAAAAATTTAATATTTTTACGATAACTAATTAAAAAATGACATCAAACAAGAGCAACTCCCCGAAAAGAATATAAAAAATATGGACAAACCTTATGAAAAACTCAGCATAAAACAGTGGGCCGTGGAAGACCGGCCCCGTGAAAAACTAATGAACCTGGGCATACAAAGCCTGACCGACGCCGAGCTCCTGGCCATCCTCATTGGCTCAGGCTCGCGTAACGAATCGGCGGTGGAACTTTCCAAGCGCATCTTGTCCGAATCCCAGAACAACTTACACGAGCTGGGCAAGAAAAGCCTGCACGATCACGTGCGGATGAAAGGG
>CAZKIR010000105.1:0-9739 GCA_964552835.1 uncultured Bacteroidales bacterium | reverse complement strand
AAGGGATAGGCCCTGCCAAGGCCATCACCATCATGGCGGCCATGGAATTGGGCAAGCGCCGAAAACTGGCCGAGGCCATACACCGGGAAAAATTTACCTCCAGCCACGACGTGTTTGACCTTTTTCACCCGGTTTTATGTGATTTGCCATACGAGGAATTCTGGGTATTGTTCTTGAACCGCAACAACCGCCTCATCGAGCGCTACAAGATTAGCCAGGGAGGGGTTTCGGGTACCGTTATTGACGTGAAAATCATCCTGAAAAGGGCCTTGGAAAAACTGGCCTCTTCCTTGATATTATGCCATAACCACCCCTCGGGCAACCGCCAGCCAAGCGATACAGATGCGAACATAACCAAGAAACTAAAAAAAGCGGCCGAAACCATGGACATCAAGGTCCTGGACCACGTGATCGTGGCCGGGGAAGAATATTTTAGCATGGCAGACGAGGGGGTGATGTGAGGGCACTTAATTATATCATTAAAACCCTTTTTACTTTAGCTTTTAAAAATAATATTTAGGCACCTTATTTGTTAATTTGACATTTCATAAAAAAATCATTATATTGCTTTAGTTTTCACGTATCAAATTATCTTAATCAATTTTACACGATGCCTGCCCAAAAAATTCGTCTTTTAACCCTTGTTTTTTGCGTAGTATTTCTCCTGCCAATCAAAGGACAAAAATATTCCCTCAGTGGCATTGTTGAGGATGTCAAAACCGGGGAGAAAGCCCCTGCCTTCGACATAAAATCGGGCGACGGGAGGGAATTATGCCTAAAAGATATTCATGGCAAGCTAGCGTTGGTTTTTTACGAGACCAAGGACCAGGTGGAAATCAACCGGCCTTTGAAAGAAGCCCTGTTCGATTATTACCATGCACAAGCCCCCGCTGAAAAAGCCCTGTTGAAGAGGCTCCCGGTAATCGACTGTTCATCGGCCGTGTGGCCCGTTACAGGAATATGGGAAAACAAGCTCAGGGAACATTCACGGATCGAGCAAATTACCATTTATGGCGATTGGGACGGAAAGATGGCCGGGCAATATCATTTTTCTGAAAAATTGCCCAATACCCTGATCCTTGACAAGCAAGGCACGGTACGCTACCGTCAAACGGGCAAAATCGAAAAAAACGAGATAAAAAAGATATTGCAGCTCCTGGACAAGCTGATACAAGAATAAATTTATACCTTTGCAGTAAATGATCGGTCCGTAGCTCAGTTGGCAGAGCACGTGACTCTTAATCATGGGGCCGAGGGTTCGAGTCCCTCCGGACCGGCAAAAAAGTAAGGCTGAACAAAAAATGCTCAGCCTTACTTTTTATTTTTTAATCATTTTTTGATAGTACTTTTTATCCCCTGCTTCTACATGGATAATATAGATCCCTTTTTGCAAATCATTTACATGGATACTTGTTCTTTCTCGCACGGCAATTTGTTGAGAATATACTGTTTTTCCTTGCAGGGATACTATTCGAACGCGAACGGAATGGATATTTTCCGTTTTAAGAAGCTTTATCGTTAAATAATCCTTTACCGGGTTGGGGTATACACCCAGCTCGTTAGTTTCCCTGTCATAATTTTCAAAGGTATTATCTATAACAAGATCTGGTTCCATGCCCAGGCGGGCAAAATAGCCATGGAAATTTGACGTGTACATCTCTGTCTCTCCAAAAGCCAGGTAATAATTATAGTCCCCACCAACATAAATCCTATTGGTATCTGTTACAGCTATTGCCGTGATATTGTTGTACCCTGTTTGGCCGGCCATGGTTTTTACCCAATTTATATCACCCTGTGCCGAATAGGACGCAACAAAAAGATCAATCGCGCCACTAGTGACATATGAATAATCATTATGGCCATCCGTGAAACGTATCGTGTCTTTGGCCTGAGCACCAAAATAAACATTTCCGGCATTATCCAAGGCCATCTGGTTATAATCAAATCCATAAGATTGTTCTTCAATACTTCGTACCCAAATTGCCTTGCCATCAGGATTAAACTTCCCGATAAAATAATTGTAGAAGCCATATTTATTTGTCAGGAGAATATCTGAAAAATTTACACTATCACCATGCCAGCCTTTAATATAAGTGTGGCCATCGGGAAGGGTTTTTATATCGGTGGGCCAACATGTCCCGTCTAACCAGGCCCGGCTGTTTGATGCCGAACCCGCGTGTGTTTTTATCCATTGTATCGTGCCATCCGGATCCAACTTTGCCAGCATGATATTCCCATCCCCGTCTTCAAGTACCCTGGAGCTGTCTCCAAAAGTTACATTTACTGAAGTAAACTCTCCGGAAAAATATATGTTGTTGCTTGAATCAACATCTGTAATCCCCAGGTAATCGGCACTTTCTCCCCCGGATTGTTTCGCCCAGCTATTGTTTCCCATGGCGTCCAGCTTCATCAAGATAACATCGCCACCACCATAGGGGATAAAACTTTCTGAACCGATTTGCAGGGTATCATCAAATACCTCTGAAACGATAAGATTGCCATCATAATCAACTGTCAAGTCCACTTCCTTACCGTCTAACCCTGCCACTTGGGTAGCATAAGAGAAGGTTCCGTCGGTCCCAAATTTCAAGATGAAGAGGTTCTCATCGTCTTCCGGGATAAGCGATGTACCACCAGGTATTATTATTTCATTATAAAACGCACCCGATAAAAAAACATTTTTTGAATCGTGTGATAGTACAAGTTGATCCCCGATGTCGCCCCTTGCCCATGCGCCTGGAATTTGTTTTACCCATACCAAGTCGCCTTCTTTATCATGTTTGGCAAGAAATATCCCATTGGTTACAAGCTTGCCAAAATAATCCATATCGGCATTGGTATGGCCATAAAGGTACACGTGGCCCGAGTCGTCAGAAACCATGCCTTGTAATCCTGCCCGGGCACTATTCCCTGAAAACATTTCCATAGAGGAGAATTCCATAGATCCCGTATAAAGGGCAAAATATACCTGCCCATTAGCTGTTCCGCTGACCATAGGTTCCCCCGTAGCATGATTTACCTGTAATGAATTAACAGAATAATCCATGTTGGTGATCGAAGCTGTTAACTCTCCATTTTCATCAAACGCGTGGAGTGACCTTCATCACTTGCCGCGACTCGTGAAGAAACCCTATCACCTTCAAGGGCGGTGCCCCAGGCAGTTTGGGCCAAAGAATCAAGTTTGAGAATGAAAACTTTCGCGAAATGTATACCAGATGTTAAGGTGATCGAATCAAGGGATAATTCGCCTCGAAAATACCCGCTGACGTATAAATTATTATTCCCGCCTAAAGCTATGCTATATCCACGGCTCTCGTTTCCTTCACTGTCACCATGCCCAGGCAACTTAATTAGGTTCACGTGGCCATCTAAACCCGATCTGGCAAGAAACATATCATTATAAACAAAAGCCCCGCCAGAGTATGAAAAGGTGTCTATCCGGCCTTCAAAAGAATTTATTTCGCCCACGAAAAACAACTCATTTCCCAATATTTCGAAATCATGAAAGGTCTCTTCATTTTCCTCTATTTCCCATACTAAATTTCCGTCTTTATCATATTTCAACACGTCATGATCCGCTAGAATATAAATGTTTCCCTGTAAATCGGTTTTAATCACTTTACCCGTCTCTTGTTTATCCTCCGTGTCATGATAGCCGGAAAGCATTATCGCTCCTTCTTGATCCATTTTCACGAAAAAGAGCCTCCTGCTATTTTCACCGGGTAAAGAATTCCCGGCAATATCTAACTGGCCCGTGTAGTAGCCGGTGGCATAGATATATCCATCTTTATCGAGGTGTAGGGCCTCGAAACTAGCATGATTGTATCGCGCCGCGTTAATTTGCAAAAACCATACAAGCTCGTCATTGGCATCAAATTTGGCTACAAAGGCATCACGTAAGCCTCCCGCCGTGTAAGTACTGTCACCGTATGCAATTTCACCAGAAAAAGAACCGGTAAGGTAAAGATTTCCATCAGTATCCGATCGAATTTCGTTCGCGTACCCACTTCCTGCACCGCCAAAATCATATGACCAGTTCCATTCAGGTGAATTCCCAAAATTCATGGAACCATTTGCTTTCAATGAGTTGCCATGCAATTGATTTTCCATGATTGGTTGTGCTAATACCCCTTTCTTACCAGCTAGTTGATCCTTATGGTATAAAGGGTTATGTTCTTTAGCCATACCATGTATTACAGCAAAAAGAAACAATAATAAAAAAGTAATCGCGTTTTTCATAATAAACTGTTTTTGGTAAAAAAACTGGAAATTTAATTATCAGGAAAAGAACATCACAGTTGTAATAAAGTTTAACGAACAGTATCTGTTCAACTTGGGTTTAAATCAATATTCTATATAAATTTCTGATAGAATCCCCCTGTTTATAGATACATTAAGGGGCAATTCTAAATTTCTGGTAAATAATATAACAAATGCTAAATAAACGGGGGTAAATCAATCTTTTACAAACCACCGCACATCAAAACCCAACATGAAACCCTACCTGCCAATTCCGGGTATTACCATGGAACAAACCGGGGGTAAACATATCAAGGTATTCTTGGCCGGTTTGGCCGTCCACGGGGTAGCCCTGGATGCTCCGGTGGCTGAAAGCCCCGAACAAAGATGCGTTGGCACTGAACTGGTAGGACAACTCCAAGGCCAAGGCCTCGTTGTCCCAGCTTTTGTCTTCCATGAAAGGGTACTCGTCCAATTTTCGGTCGTCGTTCTTGGCATAAGTATACTCGTTGCCATGCACGGCGTACAGGTAACTGGCCTTTATCAGGAAACGGGCAAACGGCCTCAGGCTAAGTTCCAGGTAATAATCCTGGCTGTTGTCGCCAAGGTAATAGCCCAGGTTGTAGCGATTGGTAGCGTAGGTTAGCACGGGGATACGGTGTTGGTAGGTTAAGGGAACAGATCGGGACAATTCATAATTCAAGGAAACATTTCGCAAGGGCCAGTTGCTAATTTTGGCCCCGGCTTTCCAGCTATAAAAATTGTGCCTATCAGGATCGCCAATCCGCGACACCGATAATTCATCAATGTACAAGGAACCATAAAGGTGCACGTGCCTTATCCTACGAATGCTCAAGTTAGCAAACATTTGGGAGTTCTGGTTTTCTATCCCGGCGTTAACGGTATGATCAATGGACTTGAAAAACATGATGGGCACCAGGTACGCGGCTTGCAAGGGAATGTCGCCATAAATAATCGAGTTGCCAAAAGAAATATGTGCCCTTTTGAACGGTGTGACCGTAAACATGTTAGCTGCCATGTACTTGGGTTTGTAAACGGGGCGTATAAAGCCTGATGAAGGCAGGTAAGTCTGCACGCTGTCCACTACTTCGGACACCAGCCAGCCGTGAAAATAATTAAATGCTACCCAGTGGGCCGGTTTAAGGTGCAACTTGATCATGCCAAACGAGGGGTATTGACCGTTGTTAATAATGCTGCCATTCGTGTTGTCGCCCCATTCCAGGTGATCTTTGGCCAGGGCCAGCTCCCCCCATTTCCAGCCCAGCACGATACCCCCCCGCATCTCGCTATAATCGCCCCCGCCCAGGCTGTTGCCCTTGTACACGCCCCCCTCGCGACGGGAGAAATATTCAGGCCTTTGCAACACGTCCGACATGTGGTTGTCGCGCAAGCTGGCATAAAAGCCGAGGTGTTTGCCAACCTGCCCGTACACCCTGGCCCCGCCCCAGGTACGTCGAAAATCCCCCTTTTGGTTGGTAAGGTACTCGATGCCCCATATAGGCCGGGCACCCATGGTAAACAAGGAATCCTTGTAAAAAAATCCAAAGGGGTTTAACGCGGTGGCAAAATGATTGTTTTTCTTGAAAATGTCCAGGCGGGATTTTCCCTGATAAGGGTTTTCGTTCCCGGATAGGGCAAACCCAAAATCCCCGAGGTAAAAGTCCAGTTCCTTTTTTTGCCGGGTATTCAAATTTTCTTCCTGTTTTTCAATTTCTTGAAGGCGGGACAAGATGAACGAGCGGGTATAGGGTTTAACCGCGCTGTTCAGGCTGATGTAACCATCATTGGCCATCTCGTCAAGAAAAGTATAAATGCTCTTGTTAGAGATATGCTCGTACGCGGGTTGTGAAAAACTGTTTTGCATGCCCGCTGGCCCCATGAGGAACAACAAGCATATTGCTAAGCATATAGAGGTTTTTATATTGATTTTTTTTACTGTCACGTTAATAAGCCTACTTTGAACAAAAATAAAGTTTTTTCGATAGAGTTTAACTATTATGGCCAATTTCATCCCTATAAAACCGGGTTAATGGAAAATCCCTGTCCCAACCCTGTATAACCGGGATCAAATTTTTTTTACCGGTTGCTTGTTGTATAGCCAGTTACTGTCATAAATAGGGTTGACAAAATTGTTTTCACGTAATGTATATAAAGAAATAGAGGTGAAGTACAAATTGCCGTCAAAAAAAATTTACACCTCGTTTTCTTTCCATTTCCCTCGCCTGAAGAGCAAAAAGCTAAGCAAGGCCAACAACGCTTCCGAACCCAAAATAGCATAATATACCCCGTGCTGTTCAAAGCCCAGTGGAAAAGCCAGGGTATAGGCCAGCGGTATCTCGATAAGCCAAAAACAGATAAAATTCAACACGGTGGGCGTAAAGGTATCGCCCGCGCCATTAAAAGCCTGTATCATGACCATCCCGAACGAATAGGTAAAAAAACCGATGCCCAGGATGCGAAGGCAACTGGCCCCGGCCCGGATGACCTCGGGATCCTCAATAAAAATACGGATAAACGGTACCGGGACGCTCGTGAACACGATGCCAATGATGCCCAGGAAAGTCATGTTCACCAAGCCGGTAATCCAAACAGCCCTTTCTGCCCGCCTGGGGTGTTTCGCGCCCAGATTTTGTCCCACCAGGGTGGCCGCCGCGTTGCTTAATCCCCACGAGGGCAATAAAATAAAAATCATTACCCGGATAGCAATAGTGTACCCGGCCATTACCACGCTACCAAACTCGGCAATAATCCGTACTAAGGCAATCCAACTAGAGGTAGCGATGATATTTTGACCGATGCCCCCGGCCGAGATATACAGGAGGTTTTTAATGATGGCAAAACGGAACCGCATGTGTTTCATGGCCAGGTGCACGCGGGTTTTTCCCCTGAACAAGATATAAAACTGGTATACCACGGCCAGCCCCCGTCCAATGTTGGTCGCGATGGCCGCACCCTTAAGTCCCATCTCGGGAAATGGCCCCCACCCGAATATAAGGCAAGGGTCCAGCACTATATTTACCAGGTTGGCCATCCACAACACCCGCATGGAAATGGCCGCGTCGCCCGCGCCGCGAAAAGCCGCGTTGATGATAAACAATAAGATAATGACCCCGTTGCCCCCCAGCATAATGGCCGTGTACTGGTAACCGCTGGAAATCATTCCTGGGGTGGCGCCCATCAATTTCAAGATATCCTTGGCGTATATTGCCCCAAAAACAGAAATTAGCAAGGAAACACTGAAGCCGAGCAAGATTGACTGGAAAGTAGAAACAGAGGCATCGTCCTCACGTTTTTCGCCCACGCGCCGGGAAACAATGGCGGTAGTGGCCGCACTAAACCCTATGCCCAGCGCGTAAACCAGGGTCATCAACGATTCGGTAATGCCTACCGTGGCCACGGCCCCCGCTCCCAGACGCGACACGAAAAAAATATCCACCACCGCGAACACCGATTCCATGATCATCTCCAACACCATGGGAATGGCCAACAAAAGGATGGCCTTGCCCAGGTTCACCCGGGTAAAATCTTTTTCGGTACCGGCAATGGATTCCTTGATATCAGTCCACGTGACGGTGAATTTTTTTTTGATGGCTTTCATTGGCTGGAAATGGTACAATAATTGAAATAATTAATTGCCCGTGAAAAACGGAATGCAAAGATGCTAAAAAAACTTTTTAACCATGTGTTAGATCGGATTTTATTTTTAATATTAGCACCTTAACAGGATAAATATTATTAGAATGAAACGATTGAAAATAAAGGGAAAAGAATTGGCCCAACTGGGGCTGGAAGACGAGGGCGCCATAAGCCTGGCCAAGCAAATCCTTGAAAAACATTATAAAAGGATCCGAAAAGAAGAAGCCCTGACCTTGCTACAAGAAGTATTGCAAGACCCGAAAAATTTTCGTGGCGACCAGCAATTTGGCCTGTTGGCAGACAAATTGCTGGGCACCGGGAAAGCCAGGAAAAAACAACAAAAACCCAATCCTTCCAGGCAAGAAATCCTGCTTCGGGAAAAGCCCTTGCCCTATCCCGTGTACGGGAAAAATGAAATTGAAGCCGGTGCCCTTGATCAAATGGACAAGGCCATGTCGCTGCCCATCTCCGTGAAAGGCGCTTTGATGCCCGACGCGCACCAGGGCTACGGGCTGCCCATTGGCGGGGTATTGGCCACCCGGAACGCGATAATACCCTATGGCGTGGGCATGGACATAGGCTGCCGCGTGTGCATGACGGTATACCCAAGCCCGGTTAACGAGCTGGAAAAAAATAAGGAACGCCTCGTCCGTGTACTCGAAGAAAATACCCGTTTTGGACGGGCAGAATTTAACGTCCCTGGCGACCACCCCGTGCTGGAACGAAAAGAATTCAAGGAAATCCTCATCCTGCAAAGCTTGCAAGGCAAAGCCCGGGCACAACTAGGCACCTCGGGCGGGGGCAACCATTTCGTGGATCTGGGCATACTGGACATACCCGGCGAAAACCCCTGGGGACTGAAAACGGGAAATTATTTTGCGATCCTTTCGCACAGTGGTTCGCGGGGCTTCGGGGCCGAAATCGCCCGGCACTACACCCAAGTGGCCAAGGAAAAATGCCCCTTGCCCAAGGGCGCCAAACAACTCTCGTGGCTAGAGATGGGGTCGGAAGAAGGCCAGGAATACTGGGCGGCCATGAACCTGGCAGGCGATTATTCCTCGGCCAACCACCATATAATACACGAACGGCTGGCCAAGGCACTGGGCGAACAAGCCTTTTTCATGGTAGAAAACCACCACAACTATGCCTGGAAAACTACCCTGGGCAATGGCGAAGAAGTGATCCTGCACCGGAAAGGAGCCACCCCGGCCAAACAAGGCGACCTGGCCATCATTCCAGGTACCATGGCCACCCCGGCACACGTGGTACGGGGCAAAGGCCACGAGGAAGCCCTGTACTCGGCAGCGCATGGTGCCGGACGGCTTATGTCGCGGGGCCAGGCCAAGGAAAACATTTTAGAAAAAGATTTACAGCTATTATTAAAAAAACAAGGAGTGACGCTCGTGGGCGGCGGCATGGACGAAGCCCCCATGGCCTACAAGAAAATAGAGCACGTGATGCAATACCAATTAGAAATGGTGGAAACCCTGGCCAAGTTTTACCCGAGGATCGTGAGAATGGGATAAAAAAAGTTTTTAATGGATAAACAGGGCCAGGGGCCATTAACGCGGTTAGGGAATTTTTTAACGCCTGAATGGATTATTTGATGGCTGCATGTTATTATCGTGGTATTTCATTGCTTCTAAAATATATTGAATACCTCCTGACAATAAATTAATTAAAAAGGTGTTTTTTCCGGGAGATAAATTCCTCCAGGCTCACTGGTTTTTCCCCTGTCACGTGCTCAACGGTGCTGGTAATCCGGTCCTTGCTTTTTTCAAAACTCGGGAGGAGGTGGGAAATGACCATCATGGAAACCATGGCCCTGGAAATGCCTTGTTCA
>CAZKIR010000104.1:0-11077 GCA_964552835.1 uncultured Bacteroidales bacterium | reverse complement strand
ACGGGTCACAGGGGATATAGTAATCTTTTGAGACATAATGTTTAATTTTGGTTAATCGAATTTAATGACTTCATATGGCAGGTTCATTTCCTCGCCTTTTATCAAAGCTACCAGCGCGTTCCAGATCAAGTCGGCGCACGGGGGGCACCCCGGTAAAAAATAATCAATTTTTACCACTTCATGGCATGGGTATACTTTGTCCAGCATGATGGGCAATTCCTCGTCATTGGGCATGATCTTGTCCGGGTTCCCATCTTTTACCGTGGGGCCGTTCAAGTAGGCCTCGTCCAGGCATTCCTTGATGGGGATTCCGTTTCGCATGGCTGGCAGGCCGCCCATGATGGCACATTCGCCCACGGATACCAGTATCTTGCAATTTTTCCTGAAATCCTGCAATACATGCACGTTTTCATCCAGGCAACACCCGCCTTCTATCAGGCCGATATCGCATGGCTGGGTAAAAGTTTTAATATCATCAATAGGGGATTTGTTAAAATCAACCAGTTCGATGAGTTCGAGGATCCTTTCGTCAATGTCGAGCAATGACATGTGGCATCCGAAACATCCGGCCAAAGAAGTAGTGGCAACGATTGGTTTACTCATATTTTTGTTCCTCTTTAGAGTTTATTTTTTTTTAATTTCACTACCAATGGGTTTATTATCATAAATACGGCTCCCGATGGGCTCGTCAAATCCTTTTTCACGCTGTAGGATAGCACCAACAGGACAAGTTTCGCGGGCTTTCGCGGCCAGCTCGTCGGTTAATTTGTCGGCCAGATCGGGATCCACGTATATTTCAGTATTGTGGCCCCTGTCGCGGAAAGCGAAAATGCTTTTCCCGTCATCGTCTTTGATAACCCGTATGCAGCGCTTGCAAAGGATGCAGCGGTTATGGTCTTTCATGATCTTGGGGTGTGTGGCTTCTATACCCCGTTTTGGGAACAAGAAGGGATAACGTGGTGCCATCACGCCAAAGCGATAAGCCAGCGCCTGTAAATCACACCTCCCGCTTTTCTCGCACGCGGGGCAAAGGTGGTTGCCTTCCACGAACAAAAGTTCCACGATGGATTTTCGTAAATCTTGTATATCGGGAATTTCATTTTCAATTTCCATCCCGTCATTGACCGGGGTTGTGCAAGCCGTCATCATCCGGCCATTCACTTTTACCGTGCAAACACGGCATGCCCCGCGGGGTTTAATACCTTCCACGTTACAAAGTGTAGGAATAAAAACATCATTGTCCTTGGCAGCTTCTACAAGGTATTTTCCTTCTTCTGCCATACATTCTACGCCGTCTATCGTAAATTTTACCAGTTTTGCCATAGTATTTTGGATTATTGGGTATTCATAAATTTTTATTCGGATGCAGGTACACGCCCTACTGCCTCGGAAGCAGCATTTATGGCTGCTGATAAATCAAAGCCTGAATCAAAATCTTTACCGATTTGGATTTTCTGATCATACAAGTACCTGAAGTTTTTGATGCTCGTCAAGATTGGGTTACCAGCAGTTTGTCCCAGCCCACAGCGAGAGGCCTTCAATATCTGGCCCCATTCTTCCATGTTTTTGATATCCTGTTTTACCCCGTGGGCATCCAACACTTTTTTCAACTGTTTCCGTAGAATTACCGGCATTACCCGACAGGTAGAACAAGAGCCGCAGGATTCATCAATAAAGAATTCGGTAAAATTCAACACAACATCTTCAAGCAAGTCGCGACTTTTGTTAAATATCATCAAGGAACCTCCTGTAGACAGGTCAGCGTAACAAAGCGTGCGGTCAAATTCGCCAGTCCCAACAAGCGAACCTGAGGGGCCACCTACTTGCACGGCCTGCACATCTTCGGCCCCGGTCATCTCGCAAATATCATTTACACTAAATCCCCATTCCACTTCATACACGCCCGGGAACTTGCAATCCCCTGATATACTCAATACCTTAGTGCCCGTTGAATCTTCCGTACCAAATGATTTGTACCATTCGCCCCCGTTCAATATAACTTTCACGGCCGAGCAAAAAGTTTCCACGTTGTTCACTACCGTGGGATGATCCAGGTAGCCTTTTTCCACCGGGAATGGTGGCCTGTCGCGCGGTTCGCCGCGTTTTCCCTCGGCTGATTCGATCAGGGCAGATTCTTCCCCGCACACGTAAGAACCCGCGCCAAACTGGATGCGGATATCAAAGTTAAAACCCTTGATTCCCGCGATATCTTTGCCCAGGAGATTCCGCTCGCGTGCACCTTGCAAGAGTCTTTCAAGGTATTCGCGCAAGTACTTGTACTCGTGACGAATGTACAATATCCCCTTGGAGGCGCCCACGGCATAAGCCGCGATAACCATGCCCTCGAGCAACAACTTGGGTCGCTCGGTAAGGATTACCCGGTCTTTAAATGTGCCCGGCTCGCCCTCGTCAGCATTGCATATAATATATTTCGTGTCGCCCTTGGCTTTACGGCACAGATCCCATTTCATTCCCGTGGGGAAACCGGCACCGCCGCGCCCGCGGATGTTCGAGGCTTTAATTTTCTGGATCACGTCTTCCGGTTTCATCCCGGGCAATTTTTCCCATACTGCCTGTCCTGGTTTATAGTTCGGGTCAAGCACGGGACCAATTTTCCGGATATTATTATTTACAACGGCTTTAATGTCTTCCGAACTGTTTTGCCCATCGCCATAGCCTTCTACTACTAATTCTTCCAACGATTTCCCGTTTTTAATGTCGCGAATTAGTTCCTTGGCCCGGAAAGGGGTAAGGTTCGGGAAAATTTTCCCGTTGATGATGGCCGCGGGTTCCTGGTCGCTCATGCCAATACAGGCTGTATCGAACAAGCCAATTAAACCGTCTTTGGTAACCGAGTTAAACTTGCAACCGGCTTCCTGTTCAAGGGTTTTCGCAACGGCATTGCGGCCTTTCATGAAAGCGGTGACACTGCTATTCAGGAAAATAGAAAACTTGCCCGTGGGTTTGGTAGAGAAAAAATGATAAAAAGAACGGGTTTGTTCTACATCTGCCCTCGAAATCCCAATGCCTTTGGCAATTTGGGAAATGGAACCATCAGGAATATATCCTAACTCTGATTGAATGTCGATCAGGATGTCCATCAGTCGGGTTTTGTCCTTTTTGTATCTCTCAATGATTGATTGAATCTTGTTTTCCATAGAAAATTAGTGTTTACTGTTAATCATTTCACACGACGAATATAAATCTTTTTCGGGATTATATATACTTTTGTCAAAAAGTTTTCAGGATGTTTTTTTTACATCCTTGAAATACAATGTATTTAAAAATAATATAGAATCATTCAAAATAAAGGCAGGTAAAACATGCAGGATTACGAGGGGGCTTGGGCAGTAAAAATTAAAGGCTTGGTACAAGGAGTGGGGTTCCGTCCGTTTATTTACCAGTTGGCAAAAAAATATCACCTTACCGGGTGGGTCAATAATACCAACGAGGCAGTACAAATTCACGTGGAAGGCAATGAACAAAACTACCGTGGTTTTGAACGCGCGATCCTGGAAGAAAAACCACGAGCTGCCGAAATTTTTCGGCTAACTAGCCAAAAAACCCTTGTGGAGGGGCATGAAGGTTTCGTGATTGCCAGTAGCCAAGATGTATCCGATAAGACCACCCGTGTAAGCCCGGACATAGCCATGTGCGAAGAGTGCCTGGAAGACATGGAATCACAGCCCCATCGCTTGTCATTTCCTTTTATCAACTGCACCCGGTGCGGCCCGCGCTTTAGCATTACCCGGGCTTTACCTTACGACCGCGATAATACAAGCATGGCAGAATTTATCCTTTGCGATACCTGCAAAAAAGAATACGAGGATATCCTTGACAGGCGGTTTCATGCCCAACCAACCGCGTGCAACCAATGTGGGCCCGTGTATACCTTGTTTTTCGAGGAAAAATCAATACAAAACCTGGAAGAAATCATCCGGCAAACGGTTGACCTTACCCGTAAAGGCGGGGTAATTGCCGTGAAAGGCTTAGGCGGTTTTTTTCTAATGTGTGACGCGTTGAACGAGGAAGCCGTGCAAAAAACCCGGGAAATAAAAAAACGGGACAAGAAACCCCTGGCCATTCTTTTTCAAGATCTGGCAAGCGCCAAAAAGCATGTCCTGTTATCGCCCGAAGAAGAAAAATCCCTTACAAGCTGGCGCCGGCCCATCGTGTTGGCCAAACAAACAGCCCCCTTGGCCCCGGGTATAAACCCTGGCCTGGATACCCTGGGCGTGATGTTGCCTTACATGCCCCTCCATTACCTGCTTTTTAAAAACCTGGGTTGCCAGGCACTTGTGTTGACCAGTGGCAATGTCTCGGACGAGCCCCTTTTAAAAGATAATGGTATGGCGATGCAGGTTTTTTTCCGTCAAGCGGATGCCGTGCTCACGTATAACCGTGCCATTCATAACCGGGCAGACGATTCGGTGGTGCGTGTCATGAACCAACGGGAACGATTGATAAGAAGGGCGCGCGGGTACGTCCCCTCGCCCGTGGGGATGCCTTTTAGTGTAGATGGTATCCTGGCCACGGGGGGCGAACTGGTAAATTGTTTTGCCCTGGGCAAGGGACACGAAGCTATCTTAAGCCAACATACCGGTGACCTGAAAAACTTTGAAACCTATCAATTTTACCAGGAAAATATACGCCACTTTAGCCAATTGTTCAGGGCATCAGCAGGTGTCATTGCCAGGGACCTGCACCCTGACTATTTTTCCTCAAGATATGCCATGGAGTCTGGTTTGCCCACTATCCAGGTACAACATCACCATGCCCACGTGGCCAGCTGCATGGCCGAACATGGTCTGGACGAGAAGGTTATCGGGGTTAGTTTTGACGGGACCGGCCTGGGGGATGATGGCCATATCTGGGGAGGGGAGTTTTTTTTCGCGGACTACCATGGATACGAACGTTTCACGCATTTTGATTACACGCCTTTACCGGGAGGGGAAAAAGCCATTACAGAACCCTGGCGCATGGCTTTGGCACATCTTTACAAGTGCCATGGGCAACATTTCCAGGAATTGGAATTGCCCTTTTTCAAGGAACTGGATACTGACAAGGTTAAGCTCTTGCTCCAGGCCATGGAAAAAAATATTAATACTCCCCTGGCCTCCAGTGCTGGCCGGCTTTTTGATGCCGTGTCCGCGTTGATAAACCTGTGCCCCACCAGTAATTTTCATGCCGAAGCCCCCATGAAACTGGAGGCGCTGGTAGACCCTTCCGTCACGGGCCAATATCCTTTCGCCCTTGGCCGTAATATTAACATGATACCCTCTTTCCAGGCCATCGTGAAAGATATAAAAGAAGGAAAGGACAAAGCAATTATTTCAACAAAATTTCATAATACAATTGTTTCTATTATTTTAGCGGTTATTAAAATAATGAAGGAAGCCTCGGGTATCCAAAAAGCCGTGTTGTCGGGCGGGGTATTTCAAAATAAGTATATCATGGAACGAACAGAAAACCAGTTATCCGGGATCATGGAGGTATACAGCCATGAAAAAATCCCCTCGAACGACGGGGGCATAGCCCTGGGGCAACTGGCTGTAGCGGGTAAAAAGAGAGCCCGGGGCAAAATATCTTAGCAAGGATTAAAATTAATAAATAGTATCATGTGTTTAAGTATACCAGGAAAAATTATATCGGTAAAAGGGGAATCGGCGAAAGTAGATATCCAGGGAAATATGGTAGATGTGAACTTGCAACTGGTAGAAGGTGCGAAACCAGGTGATCACGTGTTGGTCCACGTGGGGTTTGCCCTGGAAAAGATCAGTGACCAGGAGGCCCGGGAATTGTTGTCGATGTTAGATGAGATACAAAACCAGGGAAATAAACCGGGGCAAGGACAAGAGCCGTGATTAAGAAAAAAGGAAGCACATGAGGTTAATACATCAAGATGAAGTATAGCAGTGAATTTAGAAGCAAGAAAGCGGTAAATGCCCTTCGTGAAATAATCCATACCTATAATGCCCCCCCGGTCAAGTTTATGGAAGTGTGCGGGGGGCACACTATGGCCATTCAAAAATTTGGTATTCCCAGGATGCTGCCTGGCCAGGTAAAACTTATTTCCGGCCCGGGTTGCCCGGTATGTGTAACCAGCCGGGAGTACCTGGATCAAGCTATTTGGCTTGGACAACAAGAAAACATCGTGATTGCCACCTATGGCGATTTAATCCGCGTGCCTGGAAGCTATACTTCCCTGGACCAGGAAAAGGGCAAGGGGGCCAAGGTCCATATTGTTTACTCGGCCATGGAAGCCTTGCAATTGGCCCGGCAAAACCCGGGCAAAAAGATCGTTTTTCTTGGCATAGGATTTGAAACCACGGCCCCGGCCAGCGCTGTAACAATACAGGCTGCCCGCGAAGAGGAAATAAATAATTTTTTTATCCTGAGCGCGCACAAGATCATGCCCCCTGCCATGGAAGCTTTGGTAAAAGAAGAAATAGATATCCAAGGGTTTATTGCCCCGGGCCACGTGAGCACGATCACCGGCCCCGCGATATATCAAAAACTGGCAGCTATTTATAACATCCCGGTGGTTATTTCCGGCTTCGAACCGGTGGATATTTTACAATCTATCCGGATGCTGCTGGACCAGGTAAAGCAAAATCAACCGCGGGTGGAAATACAATACAAGCGTGCCGTGAAAAAAGACGGCAACCCGAAAGCGCGGGCCATTTTACAAGAAGTATTTGAAACGGCCGATGACTGGTGGCGGGGCCTCGGGGTTTTACCGAGTAGCGGGCTACAATTAAGAAAAGAATACCGGGCGCATGATGCCCGGCAATTATTGCCAGGCAAGATGGAAATAGCAAAGGAACCGGCCGGATGTATTTGCGGGGAAGTCCTCAAGGGTTTGAAACAACCGGATGAATGCAAGTTGTTCAGGAAAGTTTGCCACCCTGCCAACCCGGTCGGCGCGTGCATGGTATCAAACGAGGGGGCTTGTGCCGCATATTTCAAGTATGGAAACAACTAATCATATTACTTTGGGCCACGGGAGCGGCGGCAAACTGTCCCGTGAAATCGTCCAGGAAATATTCTTTGCCTATTTTGATAATGATATTTTGTCCCGGCAAGGGGATTCTGCTGTCTTGCCTATTTTGGAAGGCCCCGTGGCGTTCACGACCGACTCGTACGTGGTGGATCCCATCTTTTTTCCCGGGGGCAATATTGGCAAGTTGGCCGTGTGCGGTACGATAAATGATTTAGCCGTGGCCGGGGCACTGCCCAAGTATATTTCTGCCGGGTTTATCCTGGAAGAGGGTTTTGCCATAGCAGACCTGAAAATCATCGTGGCAACCATGGCCGAAGAAGCTATAAAAGCAGGCGTGAAAATCGTGACCGGGGATACCAAGGTAGTGCCCCGGGGCAAGTGCGATAAAATATTTATCAATACCTCGGGCATCGGAACCCTTTCTTCTTATTTGCCTGATAATTTTGGCCAATATGCCGTACCCGGCGATAAAATCCTTATTAACGGTTATGTAGCGGATCATGGCATAGCGGTGATGGGGCAACGCGAGGGTATAAAATTATCGCCGAACATCCAATCCGATTGCGCGAGCCTGCACGAGCTAATCCATGCCGTGTTAAAAGAAATTCCCGTGCGGTTTGCCCGCGACATAACCCGGGGGGGCTTGGCCACCGTACTGGTAGAAATAGCCCACGCCTTGAAAACAGGGATTTTTATCCAAGAAGAAAACATCCCCGCGCGGGAAGAAACTACCGGGGCTTGTGAAATTTTTGGTTTTGACCCCTTGCACGTGGCCAACGAGGGAAAAGTCCTGATGATAGTACCTGGCGACATGGCCTATCAAGCCCTTGATATTTTCAGGGGCCACCCGCTAGGCAAAAACGGGAAGATTATCGGGGAAATAACCGCGGGACATCCAGGCCAGGTAGTCATGGAAACAGAAATCGGTGGAAAACGGATGATCGATATGCTCGCGGGGGAGCAATTGCCGAGGATATGTTAATCTTAACCCTTATCTGACATACTAAATAGTTTTACATATCACGGACATAAGCAGCAGGTGAATCCAGGATTTGAATGCGGTCCGTTTTACTTTCTTTTATCGTGCTTACTTCAAGTAATTTATCAACAACATTATCTGTAATTTGAGCAGGAACACTAATAGCACTACGAATCATAGTCCTTGTTGATTCTTTTTTTGATAGAACAGGGGTTACCTTTGATGTAGTAGCGCCTGTAGCACCAACATCCAGGCATGTTTCCCTTAAAATATCAATCCTGTCTTCATCCGATATTATTGAAATCTCGCAATTATCCTGAGATTTCATGGATTTTCCTAATTTAGAACTTTCTACATCAGCATCTAATCTTTTCCTCCATGAAGTGCCGGATTTTAACTGGTCTAAAGCGGCAATAATCTGTTCCATGGTAGCTGCATATTTTTGTTTACCTATTTTCATCCGGGTATCTATTAATCCCGAGGAAACAGGTGTTTTATATAAAAAGCCTTTTCCGGGTTTATCAAGTCTTCCTTGTTCAATCAATAATTTTATTACACTCTCTGAATCTTGTTCTGGCATTACAAGGTGCACAATTTCTTTTTCAGCCGGAATGGTGATTCTTATTAAACCTAACTGATCCCTGATATCGTTTCCGGTCCCATAGGTAATAACCGGCACGCAAATTCCAAGCTCCAAAGCTATTTTAGCAAGTTGCTCACTACTGCCCGGGTCTGAAAGAACACATATAATATAAGATAAGTCATTTATCAATTCATATTCGGGAAATTTTTGCACGATATTTTTAAATACCTGGAGATTAAATTCCGGGGGTTCTTTACTGAACTCCATTAATTCTTGCGAAAATACTGTCCCCCTGCCGGGAATTTGAAATTCACCTATATGAATCAATGCATTCATGATTAACTTGGAATTTTTCCGGGGAACTGAAAACCGGAATATTTTGACTGAAGTGCTATCGTAAGAAATATTCTCACCGGGTAAACCAAATGGCCTTTTTTGAATGTATTCCCGTACAATCCTTCCTGTTTCATCGTAAACTGTAACTTCTATTTTTTTTAAGAAGTCGATTATCTTTTCCGCTATCAATTGATTTACAACACACGTGATAAGGCTTACCCTGTGAGGGGTGTATATACCTTTAAGCATTTGTGTTTTCCATACGGCCCTGGAAGGAGAAAACACTTTTTCTGTATTTGGTTTATTCGGTTCTTTATCCATTTGTGTCTTCATTTACTTGTTTGTCAATTGAACGTTTTTGTTTTGCATTCTTGTATATACCGTAGGACAAGACGGTAATAATAGGGAAGGCAGAGGCTAAGGCAAGAATTCCAAACCCGTCAGAAATATTTAATGCCCCACCAATACTAAGCCCCATTGCCAATACTAAAGGAACAGTTACCGGCCCGGTCGTAACACCCCCACTATCCCAGGCCATGGCGGTATATTCTTCTTCCCCAAATATGGACAAGAAAATTAACAAAAGGTAAGGTGGAACAATTAACCATATTAAAGGTAAATCAAATAAAATCCTGGTAAAACCTAAGGTTATGCCAATACCAACACCAATAGATACAATTTGAACAATTTGCTTTTGTTTGATGGCACCGACTGTTAGGTTTTCGACAGTTAAACCTAACGCGTTTAAGGCTGGCTCGGCCAGGGTTGCACCAAAGCCCATTCCAAATGCAAATAACAAGACTAAAATTATTCCCAGTACGGTAAGTTTTTTTCCAAAAAGTGGTGCTTGTGTTATAATATGTTCATATTGATTACTGGATTGGTCGAACCTGTTTTTATCAAATTCAACCCGTTTAACATCACCATGTTCATTTACCATGTTGAAATACGTTTTGATTTCCCCGTTTTCGGAAATGCCTTTAACCAATAAGGTAGTATCAAAATTGTTAATCATTACACGGTCTATAAATTTATCTTCTTTAGCAAACGCCCTGGGCAGTTCCCCGCCTACTTCGCTTCCAAGAGATGCTAAACCCAGGCGGATTCCGGAAGTTAATAAAATCATCCCGATAAGTGCAAATACTATCCCCAGGGCAACTTCATCCTTGTAGCGTATTTTCTCTTTTAATAATACCATCAGAACGATTAACAGTAATAATGAAAGTGGAATAACAGCTCTTACCCCAGCTACAGACTCCTCCTTTATAACTTGTGAAAAATTGCTCGATGCTACTATAGATCCTGTCTTATCTACATCGGATAATATATCTCTTTCTTCTGCTGAGGCTTTGGTTTTTATCCAATGGCCAAATGGAATGGTTGAAAAAACAATATTTTGTTCATCTATATTTTTCGATAATTCTAAAAGCGCCGATTGATACTGCTCTGATCCCCCATAATATGCTATCCTTCCTTCTGGATTTGCATGTGTAAAAGCATGTTTTTTTAGATTATCTTCATTACCTAAAACGAGTAGGGCATTTTCACGATTTTCTTTTGAGAAAAAAGTCTGTTCGTCTGTGGGTTCAGGAGTGTTAAAATTTAATGTAATCCCTAATGAAAGAACTGCTAAAATGGGAAAGGCCGATGCAAGAAGAATAATCCCGAATCCGCCATTTGAGCCTTGTCCTATATTTGACGACCTTGAAACCCCGATTCCCAGCGCGAGCACTAAAGGCACTGTAACTGCACCCGTGGTAACTGCCCCGCAGTCCCATGCCAAACCAATAATTTTACTTAAATTTTCATTATAAAAAGCATAAATGGAGAGAATAATTAAAATTGGTATTATGGTGTAAATAAATGGCTTAATAGACCAGCTATAATAAAAGCGGAACATTCCTAAAGCAACAGCTATACCAACGCCAATACCTACCGATAAAATTAACCAGCTTGAGTATGGTTCTAAAAGCATGTAAAGTAAAGGTGAATCCCAAGCAGTAATCTCGGAACCAGCAGTCCTTAATGCACTAATAGCAGGTTCGGCCAATGTGGCGCCAAAGCCAAGTATTAAGCCAAAAATAGCAATAATGGATATTCCCACCCGCTGTGGCATTTTCAAACCAACACGCTCTCCCAAAGGCATTAAACCTAATATTAAGCCTTCAAGAAAAAA
>CAZKIR010000103.1:8403-11150 GCA_964552835.1 uncultured Bacteroidales bacterium | reverse complement strand
GAACGCCTCTTCACCCAATCCCTCGATCCTTGATTTGGACCCCATGTATTGTGAAGATGACGCCACGGTCTATGTAATCCACGGGGATCCTGCCCCAGTAGGCGTTGAAAGTGCATCCTTCTCGGTGTTAAACGATAACGGGGATGGGACTGCCGATCTTGATCCTACCACTTTTTCCGTGGGCACCTATAACGTGACGTATACTTTCGTGAACTCGGCAGGTTGCGATGGTTCAACCACCGAGTCATTTGATATTGGCGTGCCGGTAAGCCTTGATATTGATCCGGGTTACTGTGCTGATGCCGACTCCTTTGAACTTATTGCCAATAAGCCTGCCGGGGCTGCCATCGGGTCTTTTAAAGTGTACAAGGGATCAACTTTAATATATACCGCTACAGAAGGTTCTGATCAAGCCTATTTTGATCCGCAAAGCCAGGGCCTTGGCACCTATTCGGTCGTCTATGCCACCTCGAGCGGTGCATGCTCGAATACAGATTCCGTTAGTTTTGAAGTGTGGGATTTGCCCAACACGGATTTCACCCTTGATGGTGATGCCTATACCTCGGGTGATCTTGCTTATTGTAACAATGCCGGCGAGGTAGAACTTCTTGGTATAGAATCCGGAGGTACATTTATTGGTACGGGGGTAATTGGTGATAAATTTATTCCAACCTCGGTTACACCAGGGAATTACGAGGTAAAATATGAAATTACAGATGCAAACGGCTGTTATAGTGCTGATAGCACGGAAGTTGAAGTAAAAGCCGTGCCAAGTGTTTCGATCAATGGCCTTGACGCGGCATATTGCAACAATGTCTCGAATGTTGGTATTACCGGGGATCCCTTATCGGATGGTTCAGGGAATTTCGGTACCTGGACATCCCCTTGGTCTGCTGATACGATTTTTAAGGACAACGGGGATGGGTCCGCGACCTTTAATCCGGTGAATGTTCCCGCGCAAGGAAACCATACCATAAAATATAAAGTTACAGGCCCAAATGGTTGCCAGGATTCTGTTAATCAAACCGTGACAGTTAATTTTTTGCCTTCTGTTACTTTCTCGGGCATAACCGATTCCATGGAGCATTGCCAAAACGGGGCAATATTGAACTTGACGGGAAACCCGAAATCAACTAACGGGACCTTCTCGGGAGATGGTATTAATGATAATAATGACGGGACCGCTACCTTTAATCCCGGTGGACTTATCTCGGGATACCATAGCATTACCTATCTATATGTAGACCCGGCCACTACATGCCAGGATTCCAAAACTAAATCTATCAATATATTAAAGAAACCAAGCTCCTATTCAGTCACGGGTGCTGGCAGTTATTGTGCCGATGACACTGGGAAAGTACTGGGTTTATCCAATTCTCAAATTGGTTTTTTTTACCAATTACTATTAAACGGTGCCACGGTAACGGATACCTTAACGGCCACGGGCGGGGCATTTAGCTTTCTTGAAAAACACGAGTCGGGTGATTATTCTGTTAAGGCAACATCTATAAACGGTTGCCAATCATTAATGCAAGATACTGCCACGGTAACAGAAAATCCCTTGCCCTCGAGTGCCCAACCAATTACCGGTGATGTATTGGTGCCCACGAATACGAGTAAAACTTACAGCATTCCTTCTATCGCGAATGCCACGGGATATGAATGGAACGTCCCGGGAACCATTACGGCGGGATTAAATACGAATGCTATAACCGTCTCTTTTAATGGGGTAGCGGGAGGTGATTACACGATTTCCGTGAAAGGTAAAAATGCTTGTGGTTACGGTGATTCCTCCAAACTTGATATTGAAGTACTGGCATCCCCCTTGACAGCTGGTCCAATTGATGGCGATTCTGTCGTGTGCCGGGAACAAGAGAATGTCACGTATTCCATTCCCCCCTTATCCAATGCCGATTCCATTGTTTGGTCCGTACCGCCTGGTGCAAGTATTGTTAGTGGAAGGGGCACGAACGTGATAAAAGTGGATTATAGCACATCAGCCCTTAGTGATCACGTGATAGCTAAAGGGGTTAATTCTTCCGGGGAAGGGGAACCGGATAGTTTATATATCATGGTGAACCCGATTCCCGATATTTCTGTTGAAGAAAACCCGGACGTGTTAACTTGTTCTGGTAACCCTGTCAGTTTACAAGGGTATTCTACATCACCTGATTCAAGTTTTTCATGGGTTGGCATTAACGGGGGGCATATCGTTTCGGGCGCTACCACGGATGCGCCAAATGTTGATGCGGCTGGTAATTATATATTAACGGTTACTTCTAAAGGATGTAAAGCAAAAGATACGGTTACCGTGATTACCGATACCGATGTGCCCGATCTGAGCATCGATCCGCCAGCTGATATTACATGTAATGCTTCAACCATTACCTTACAAGCGAACACGGGCATTTCCAACCCGAAATATAGCTGGGTTGCCACCGAGGGTGGGAACATAACAGCAGATAGTGCCACGGCTACTCCTAGCGTGGACAAGGAAGGAAAATATACTCTCACTTTAACGGATCTGGATAATTCCTGCAATGCAATTAAAAGTGTCCGGGTGGTAGAAGATAATGACAACCCCCAGATCACCGTGGACAAAACACCTGATGATTTAACGTGTAGCCAAACTTCCGTGACACTTGACGGGAGTTCTTCTACCGCCGGGGTTGATTTATTATGGACGGGTGCCGGTCCGGTAACTAACCCGATGAATGAAAACCCAACCGTGAGCACTACCGGAAAAT
>CAZKIR010000103.1:0-8393 GCA_964552835.1 uncultured Bacteroidales bacterium | reverse complement strand
ATTATTTAACCGTTACCAATCCCGCTAACGGATGTGAATCGGTTGATTCTGTTACCGTTGACACGACTTACACCAAACCCGCGAACGTACATATTAACCCTCCGGATACCGTGACCTGCTCACCGGGTTACGTGGACGTGGAAGCTGAATCAACAACGAACAATGCTATTTTTGCCTGGTCGGCAGGCTTCGGGGGCAGTATTGTATCAGGTTCTAATTCGGCAACCCTACGTGTTGCCTCTGCTGCTGATTATTATTTATCTGTTACCCATCCTGTTACGGGCTGCAAGGTAAAAGATACCGTTAGCGTGGAAGAGAATTTCGCGGAACCATTAGCCTCTATCACGGGCGGGCCTTTCAGGATTAATTGTAGCAGCCCCGAGGTAGTACTGAACGGGAATTCATCCGTTCCAGGTTCAACCTATGAATGGACTACTACCACCGGGCACGTGGCTTCAGGGGCTAATTTAGCCAATGCCACGGTGGATGCCAGCGGCACCTATAAACTTACCGTTACCCATCCTACCACGGGTTGTACGGATGATGCATCAGTTTCTGTAACAGAAGATTTTGTTTCCCCGAACGTGTCTGTCACGGGTGGCCCTTACGAACTAACATGTTCATCGCCAAGCATTACCTTATCAGCAACTACGGATGCTGACTCTTCTGTTTTGTGGACTGGGCCTGGTACGATAGATGATGATACTACAAAAACGCCCAGGGTTCACCAATCGGGTAATTTTACGGTGACAGTTATATCTAAAAATGGTTGTAGCAGTACCGATATGGTTTCTGTTGCAGAAGATAAATCCTACCCGGATATTACAATTGATACAAATCCCTTGGATATTACCTGTTCAAGGACTAAAGTTACTGTTTCTGGTTCATCTTCAACGCCAAACGTGAATTACTCGTGGAGCGGTCCGGGAAATATCACCAATGCCACCAATGATACTGCCAAAGTGGATGCCGCGGGCACTTATACCTTTTCCGTGGAAGATGTGAACAATGGTTGTGTTTCAACTGCAAACGTCGACGTGGATGAGGATATAAGGGTGCCAAGTGGCGTGAGCATTGATCTTCCTGATACCATCACGTGTAGCAGCCCGCAAGTTGCCCTGGTTGGAAATTCTACTACAGGATCCGTAACATATTCCTGGGCGGCTTTATCAAGTGGCAATATTGTTTCGGGGGCAAATAGCAAGACAGCTTACGTGGACAAGGCCGATGATTATGTTCTAACAGTTAAGCACCCTTTTTCAAAATGCACGGCAAAGGATACCGTGACCGTGGTAGATAACCTTGTAGAGCCTATCGCATCTATCACGGGAGGCCCCTTCGTGATCAATTGTATGGATACAGATGTGGCCTTGCATGGCCATTCTGATGTATCAGGTTCTTCTTTCCAATGGACCACCACAACTGGTTATATCGCGTCAGGGGCAAATACACCGGATGCTACCGTGGAGGTTGCCGCCCCATATACCCTGACCGTAACACATCCTGTAACCGGATGTACAGATCAAGCCTCCGTTATGGTTTCTGAAGATATTGCAGAACCTGTTGTTTCAATAACAGGCGGTTCTTATGAACTGACCTGTTCGGTTAACAGCTTAACTTTATCGGCTACTTCTGATGCGGATTCTTCTGTAAAATGGACTGGCCCGGGACTTGTTAGTGGTGACACGACAAAAACCCCTATTATAAACAAAGCGGGAACCTACACGATTAAAGCAACTAATCTAAACGGGTGCAGCAGTTCGGCCCAGGTTAGCGTTACAGCCGATACTTCTTATCCTGACGTTACAGTTGACACGAACCCCCTTGATATCACCTGTGGAAGGACAAAAGTAACTTTATCGGGAAGCTCTTCTACTCCTGATGTAAATTTCTCATGGACAGGGCCAGGTAATATCACCAATGCCAATAATGATATCGCACAAGTGGATGCAGGTGGTGCTTATACCTTTGCTGTTGAAGATAACACGAATGGCTGTGTTTCTGAAGCAAGTGTTAACGTGGAGGAAGACAAGCGCGAACCAGCAGGTATAAGCATTAATGTGCCCGACACGATTACTTGCAAGGAACCAGAAATTGCCCTCGTGGGAAATTCATCAACATCTTCTGTATCTTACAAATGGGCTGCTTTTTCAGATGGCAATATTGTATCCGGGACAAATAGCAAGACCGCCTACGTGAGCAAAGAAGATGATTATATCTTAACGGTTACCCATCCCGTGACCAAGTGTAAAGTAAGAGATACCGTGAGCGTGGTAGACAACCTGTCAAGTCCGACGGCCAGTATCACGGGTGGCCCTTACGTGATTACTTGCTCCGCCCCGGAACTTACATTACAGGGTGGATCTTCTGTAAGTGGTTCAGATTTTTCATGGTCAACGGCCAATGGAAATATAGTTTCCGGGGCCAATATGGCTAATTCCGTTGTGAACACGGCTGGTACTTATGTCCTGAGCGTATCACATCCCGTGACAGGGTGTACGCATCAAGCATCAGTCATCGTTACGAGTGACCTTGACGCACCCGATGTCAATATTGGTGCCGGACCCTACGAGATAACATGTGCAAATCCTTCTATTAGCTTATCAGGAAGCGCATCAGCCGGGGCTACCCTGGCATGGACAGGGCCAGGTAGCATTGACAATGCTAATTCTGAAACACCTACTGTATACCAAAACGGGAAATTCAGGTTAACGGCTACTTTTTCTGGAAATGGATGTTCAGCATATAAAGAGGTAAATGTTTCTATTGATACCATTACGCCGGATTTAACCTATAACCCGAACCCGGATGATATAACATGTACGGTAAGTAGTGTTAGCTTAACGGCCAATTCCTCGACCTCAGGTGTAAATTACGCGTGGAGCGTGGTTTCCGGGATTGGGAATATTACCAACCCAACCTCCCCGGACCCGGGCGTGGACGACGCGGGTACCTATCAAGTGCAGGTTACGGCCCCAAATGGGTGTATAAACCAGGCCAATATTAATGTAGATACAAATTTTGCCTTGCCGCAAGGAGTGCACGTGAATGCTCCAATCGAGGATATCACCTGCACGAATACCTCCGTGCAACTAAATGGGGGCACGAGTACCTTGGGGGCAACTGCTTTATGGTCTACCACGGGTTCAGGGGCCATCACGGGTAAAACTACATGGAACCCCTCGGTTGATGAGGCAGGAGATTACACCTTAACGGTCACTCATCCGGAAAGCGGGTGTACGGTAACTGCTAGTGCAACCGTGAATTCTAACTATGCCTTGCCAACACCAGCAATAGCCCCAGGGCCATACGTCTTAACGTGTACTGTACAAGAAATACAATTAGATGGTTCCGGTTCAACAGGTACCAATTATCAATGGACGGCCAGTAACGGGGGGCATATCAAGTCAGGGGCCACAACGGTAAAACCCTTGGTGGATGCAGCAGGTACGTATACGTTGACCCTGGCCCATTTGAGCAGCGGTTGCACCGACAGTAAGAGTACCGTGGTCACGGTTAGTGATTCAATGCCTCAGGTTGACGTGGATCCGGCTGATGTGATAACATGTACTACCCCGCAAGTAGGTTTAAATGCTTATAGCAACGTGCCGGATTACTGGTGGACTACCACCAATGGACATTTTGTTTCTGGAGATTCCACCTTAACCCCAATCGTCGATAAGGAGGGCACGTATCGCTTTATCGCGGAAGACCCGAATAACGGGTGTCAAAATGATTATTACGTGGTAGTGAACGAGGATAAAACCCCGCCCACCATATCCATAGATCAAAACCTGGAAGATATTACTTGTACGCGGGATGAAATTACACTTTCGGCTACGGCTTCCGGGGTTGCGTATCAATGGACTGCCGGGGCAGGCGGTGTGATAAAAAGTGGGGCTACCACGCCTAATCCCGTGGTGACAAAAGCGGCTACTTATAACCTTACGGTAACCAGCTTGTCAAACGGGTGTACAGCTTCTTCAAGCGTAAATGTAGGGATGAACAAGACTAAACCACATATTAACGTGGACAAAACCTTACCTAACCTTACCTGCAAATCACCTAGTATTGAATTATACGGCTATTCCAACACGGCCAACACGAGCCTTTCATGGACCACCGGCAACGGCGGGGATATCTTGAACCCCACTACCGAAACGCCAATGGTTAGCATGATAGGGACATACGTGTTAACGGTTACCAACGATATTAACGGGTGTATTAGCAAAGACAGCAGTACGGTTTATCAAAATAAGGAAACACCGGAATTATGGGTCGATTCAAATGTAGATGATATAACCTGTAGCCGCTCGTCGGTACAGTTAACGAGTAGCTCACCTGATGATGTTGATTTTTCATGGACCACCTCGAGTGCCGGGAATATTGATTATCCTAATTCGAATTCCCCTTCCGTGGATGCGGCCGGGATATACACGGTGAAAATTACGGATAAAGTGAATGGTTGCGACACGTCAGCCTCGGTTGTTGTGGATGAAGATAAACAAGCCCCGTCAAAGCCAGTTGCCAGTGATTTGGAAATTTGTTATGGTGACGCGAATGAAACCTTATCAGTTTCTTCGGGTAGCTCTGTACGGTGGTATTCAGATGGCAGCTTAAACACGGTGGTAAAATATGGCAATACCTATAAGCCCTCTTTGACAGCTGCTGGAACCTATACCTATTACGTGACCCAAACTGATACGGTGAACGGGTGTGAAAGCTCCGCAGAAGAAGTTTTGTATACGATACATTCATTGCCTGTTAAGCCATCGGCAAGCGATAATTCCATTTGCTTTGGGAATGAAAATCCTTTCATGCAAGCCTATCCCTCCAATTCTAACTACACGATTAACTGGTATAACCAGGCCGACAGCTTGCTGTCCGTTTCAGCGTCGTATAAATCTACCAAATCTTCCGTGGGCACATATGAATATCATGTTACCCAGGTTGACTTGAATGGATGCGAGAGCCCGCTACATAAAACGTATTTTACCATTAACGAATTTCCCGCGGCACCTGTTGTGGATGATGATAGCTTGTCTATATGTTATGGTTCTGAAGCAAAATCCTTCGTGGTATCTGGCACGAACATTAAATGGTATAATACAGAACCCCCGGCCACGCCAATCGCGACAGGGAACATGTTTACACCGGATGAAGTAACCACGGGCACATACACGTATTATGTTACACAAACCAACGGGAACACGTCTTGTGAAGGGGATTATGCAACTGTTACATATAGTATTTTGCCAAATCCTGGAAAATATAGTTTAACTGGCGGAGGTTCTTATTGTGAAGGTTCCGGCGGGGTAGAAGTTGGTTTAACGGGGTCTGAAGGTACGGCAAAATATGAACTCCGAAAAGATGGTAATCCCTTTATAACGGATATACCTGGCACTGGCTCAGCAATAGATTTTGGTAAAATCACCTCTGAAGGTACTTATACTGCTTATGCCATCGGGGCAAATGCTTGTGTTACCAAGATGAACGGCACTAATGTTGTTAACATGGAGCCCTTGCCGGGTAATGCTGGGATAATTGCTGGCGATTCAGTGATTTGTGAAGGTACTAGCACGGTCGTTTATAAAATAAATGAAATACAGCATGCTACCGATTATGTATGGAGTTTACCCACAGGGGTATCCATCATGGCAGGAGATAATTCAAACGAGATAACAGTAAACTATTCTGATAGTGCCCAAAATGGCTTAATTACTGTTTACGGCACTAACGCGTGTGGCAGTGGGGAAGTTTCCACCGGGCACGCTATCACGATTAGTGATTTGCCAGGCACGGCCGGGACCATTACCGGGCCTGTTGAAATATGCCAGGGTGAAGATAAGGTTACATTTGAAGTCCCCAAGCTTGAGTATGCCACGTCCTATGTTTGGATGGTACCATCTGGTGCTACCATAGTGGCAGGTAAAAATACACGAAAAATAATTGTTGATTTCAATGAATCATCAACTGGTGGTATACTGAGCGTGTATGGTAAAAATGCATGTGGGAGCGGCGCAAAGTCCCCCGATCATTCCATTAACGTGATAGAGAAACCTGTTATTACAACAACAGATTACATATCTACTTGTAATACCACGGATACTTTGATAGTTAATGATCCCGGTGGGACTACCACGGTGTTATGGGAGTTGATGGCCGGACAAGGGACCATCGAGAACAATACGGCTTTTGAAACAAAGGTTACCAATTTGAGCCGGGGAATAAACAAGTTTAAAGTTATAGTGACAAACAATGCCTGTCCAGCTATTGATACCGTTACAATCGAGAACAACCAGGTATTTGCAAATGCGGGGACAAACGATCCCAGCTTATGTTCTAACGTGTATACACTCTCTGGAAACCCGCCGGAAGCTGGTGTAACCGGCACCTGGTCGGCAGAGAAAGGGTCAGCCATTTTTGACGACGCGAACAAGTACAATACCGATATTTCAAGTATTGGAAAAGATACCAACATTTTCCGATGGACGTTGGAGAAAAATGGTTGTGAAAGCTATGATGAAGTGAAGTTGATCAATAACTCTCCTAGTGAAGCGAAAGCAGGAGTTTCCCATAACATTTGCCAGAATACGGCCGAGCTGAACGCCAGCGAGACGAGTAATGGGGAAATTGGTAAATGGTCTATCGTGAACGGGTATGTTGAATTTGAAGACGAAAACGATCCCAATACAAGAATATCAAATATAGAGCATGGTGCAAATACCTTGAAATGGACTATCAAGAAAAACTCCTGTACGGCTTCTGATCTTGTTACAATTACTTATGATAAGGTAGCTGTAGAAGCAGGTGAGGATCAGGTGATTTGCACCTACAAAACGAGCTTGAACGCGACCCCACCGCCTTCTGGTACCACCGCCTACTGGGAAATTGCCAGGGGTTCAGCAAGTTTTTCAGACCTGGAATCCCCTACTTCCGAGGTTTACCTGTTGTTGGAAGATACTACCATCTTGAAATGGGTTATTAATAAAAACAATTGCTTATCTTACGATAGCCTTATGATTATTAATAATTCCCCCACCAAGGCCCTGGCAGGGGACGATCAAGTTATCTTTCAGTCGATAGCTTTGATGAATGCTAAAGAATTGACCAAGGGTACTGGAAAATGGTCTCTTTTATCAGGTTCAGCCAAGATAGAAGATAGATCAGACCCGAAAACCAGCTTGTCTGACATTGCCTATGGCCGGAATTTGTTCCAATGGGTGGTGAATTATAAAAACTGCACCTCAATTGATACCGTACTAATCGATAATCAATCAACTGGCGGAGTTGATGCAGGGCCTGATACGACCATTTGCCAGGATTTCTTGAGTTTAAATGGATCCGAACCCGTTCAGGGGGAAGGGGAATGGAGCGTGGTCACGGGTTCAGCCAGCTTCGACAATAAAAACGATCACAACACCATCGCCCGCAATTTGTCAAAAGGGGTGAATAAATTGCGTTGGACGGTAATCGGGAATGGAATGGCCTCTGATGTAATTATTATCACGAACAATTCGCCCACGATTGCCAATGCTGGCCCTAATATGACCTATTGCGCTGATTCGGCCAGTTTACAAGCCAATTTCCCCACTGTAGGTGATGGAAAATGGACGGTTATAGGGGGGGCAGGGATATTTAGTGATAGCACCAGCAACAATACCATGGTATATGGCCTGGGGCCAGGGAACAATACCTTGCGATGGACCATTTCTAATAGATATTGCACATCCAGCAAAGATGTGGTTATTACAAATAATAAGCCCACGGATGCATCTGCCGGGGAAGACCAGGTACATTGCTCAGACAAATCTGTTTTATACGGGAATTCCCCAGCCATTGGCAATGGTTTGTGGACCTTGGTAAGTGGTTCTAATTCTGTTACATTTGATGACCAAGGATCTGGTAATACCAGGGTATATAACCTGGGGCACGGGGAAAACGTCTTACGCTGGACCATCACCAACGGAAACTGTACATCTTCTGATGATGTTTCCATAACCAATGACAAGCCTACCGTTCCAAATGCAGGTAGGGACAAATCTATTTGTGTTGACCATTTCGAGTTGAACGCTAATGAAGCAATTATCGGCACGGGCCAGTGGACATTTATTACCGGTAATGGCCAGTTCGTTGATACCACAGACCACAAAACTGCCGTTACAGGGCTTAGCAAGGGTTCCAACCTGTTACGTTGGACCATTACCCATAACGACTGTAGGTCATACGACGAGGTAGAAATATCAAATGATATGGTGGACGCTGACGCGGGCTTTAACCAGGATATCTGCGTGGACAGTACATCCCTGGCCGCGAACAACCCCGCGCCAGGAAGCGGGTACTGGTCGGTAATCGCTGGTTCTGCCATATTTGACGATCCATCAGAACCCAAC
>CAZKIR010000102.1:4839-11183 GCA_964552835.1 uncultured Bacteroidales bacterium | reverse complement strand
ATCGTGCTCTACCAACTGAGCTATTCTCGCATCTAGTAATATGTTTTGTTCCTCTCTTCCTTTCCCCGCGACCCTTCTTAGGATTTTTGCCCCGGGGTTTAAATCATCTTGTAAAAGGAAAACCCATTTCCCTTTTTATGAATGTGGGTGCAAAAATAACCCATTTTTTTATTATTCAAAAAAATCTGGATTATTTTTCGCCTTTATCCTAAAATCAGGCCTTTCATGAGAATTGGGCCGTTTTACTTGTAATCGTCCTCGTTGTAATCTTTGGCTTCCAATACCTCGTAATGTTTGGTAACGATCAGGTCGGCCAGGGATTTTAGTTTTCTCACGCTTTGGTGCTCCCTTTCAAGTACCTGCATGCGGAACTCGTCAGGGATTTCTTTTTCCCTCACCAGTTGGGATATTTTTGTCTCGTGATAGGTCAGGTCGATGAATATGCGCAAGTCAATGTATTCCGCATTTATAGCGTACAGCCCATCGAGTACTAATACATCGATTTTCCTGAAATCAGTGATAAGCTTATCAACTTGTTCCGATATGATATCAATGATAGGAACCATGGATTCACGGTCTTCATTGAAATCTTGAATGCTTTTGTTTACAAGTTTCCAGTCAATCTCGTTAAGCCCTACTGAATCCAGCCCATGTGTTTTTCTCCATTCGCCGCGTAACAGGGGGGGGATAATATAATAGTTGTCAAGGTGTAGCATCTTGGACCGGATGTTGATTTTTTTCAACTTGTTGGCCAAGACATGTGCCAGCTCTGTTTTGCCCGAACCTGATTCGCCGGCAATGGCTACCACGTATTTTTGTTCGCTCCCTTTTTTTTCTTTCTCTTTCAGCACGTGGTTTAATATCTCCCCCGCGGCTTTACGGTGTAAATCGCCGATCAATAAAACATCACCTAACATTTGGTTAGCCTGTTTTTAGTTATACATTTAATTCGTTCCACTCGCCCGGCGTTAACTTTGTTTTTTTATCGTTTACTTGTATCCAGATATCTTTATTGGCCGGTTTCACAAAAACATTTAATGTTGATTTTGAAACTTCAAAAGTGTAATGATTTTCTTTAAAATAAAAATTAAATTTAATTTTTTTCCAACTCGGGGGTAAATTTGGCACGACAATCGGTATGTCCTTTTTCAGGTTCAGTCCCACGAAACATGTTATGGCCTGCAATACAGTACCCCCCATCACGCCCACGTGGATGCCTTCCGCGGTGGTGCCGCCTTGGATATCATTATAATCACTTTCAATGGATTCGATATAAAATTTCCATGCCAGTTCCTCGTTGTTTAACTGGTTGGCCAGGTATCCATGTACTACACGGCTCAGTGTTGAGCCATGTGAGGTACGCTCCAGGTAATAATGGTAATTGCGTTTTAAATAATCTGGTGGGAGCTTGTACCCTAGTTCGGTCAAAATTTCTGTTACGTCTTTTTCGTCAAGGGTGTAAAAGGTCATTAGTACATCGGCCTGCTTGGATACTTTATACGCGTCGGGCGACTTGCCCTCGGCTTTTAAGATACGGTCCATCCGGTGAATATCATCGTATTTTTCGCGATAAGCGTCCCAATCCAGTTCTTTCAGGTCAAAATAACCTTCAAATTGGGCAAGAATGCCTTCTTCGTTGATTACCACGTTCATTTTTTGGGCTATATCGTGCCACCTGTCAATTTCATTGTTTTTCAGGTGAATTTTTTTTAATACCCCGGCTTGCCTCATCTCGTTTAGTTTATCGAGGAACTCGAAAGCCCTCTTGAATAACCAAACCACCATGATGTTTGTATACGTGTTGTCTTTCAAACCTCCTTCGTTGGCCCCCGGGTATTTCTCGTGAAACTCGTCAGGTCCCATCACGTTTTTTATCTCGTACCGCCCGGTGCCCTTGTTAAGTTTGGACTTACTGGCCCAAAAGCGGCAGATTTCAAAAAATAATTCGGCACCCCGTTCGGCCAGGTATTCAAAATCTCGCGTGTAATGCACGTATCCCCAAAGGTTGTACGCGATCGCGATAGAAATATGACGCTGCAAGGAGCTGTAGTCAGGGTCCCACTCGCCTGAAACCGGGTTCAAGTGAATGATTTGCGATTCCTCGGAACCGTCGCTGCCGCTTTGCCACGGGAACATGGCCCCCTCGTACCCTGATTCCTTCGCGTTTTTCTTGGCCTCGTCGATCCGGTTGTACCGGTAATCGAGGCATGATTTGGCCACCCCTGGGTAGTGCATGTAATACAATGGCAACACGTATAGTTCGTCCCAGAAAATATGGCCCCGGTAAGCTTCGCCATGCAGGCCCCTCGGGGGGATGCCAAAGTCGATATCTTTGCTATGATCGCTGGCGGTAACCAGCAAATGGTACAAGTGCAGCCGAAGTAACTTTTGGGCATAGCGGTCCCCTTCTAGTTTTATGTCCATTTTGCCCCATAATTCTTCCCATTTTTTACTGCTTTCAGTATATATTTCATCATAGGAATGGATCGTGGTTATTTCTTGTCTTGAAGCTTTCCACGGGTCTTTATCATCGTGCGGCAAAGAGGAGTAAATAGCCATTAGCTTGTCCATTTCAATTTTGTCGCCTTTTCTCGCGTCCACGTCAATGGTAGCGTATATTTCGCCTTCTCCTTCTTCGATAGTATAACCGGGGGCAATCATGTTCCCGTTCATAGTGGCGTTAAGTTTTGCTGTTTCGGCTACCTGGATGCCTGAGGTAGTGGTTTCTACCAGCAGGGATAAGACATTGTTCTCAGCGACAGTTTTAAGTGGTTTCAGGTGGTTTTGGTTCAGCGCTTGGTAACGTTCAACCCCCGCGTTGATGATGTTCCCGTTAAGGCCTGTTTTTAAACTGATCCTTCCAGTATAATTTAAAGGGCTTAATGCATACCGTATGGCTCCTTGGTGCCTCTTGGCCATGCTGGCCACCCGTTGGCTCCTGATAAAGGTTTCATTGCCTTGGCTGTCTTTTACTACCAGGTCACGGGTCAATTCACCAGTTTTCAAGTTCAGGTCCCTTTTGACAGAAATAATCTCGGTATTGTTAATATCTAACCAATCCCCATCATTAATCTTGAAATTGAAGTATAACCAGTTGGGGCAATTCACGAAATCTTCGTTGGTAATAGTTTCGCCGGATATTACAGAGTCCAGCTTGTTGTAAAGGCTGGCCATGTACGTGCCTGGATAATTTGTTTTGCCTGCCACGGTTTCTTCTTGTGCCCCGCGGGTGGTGAAATAGCCATTCCCAACAGCCAGCAGTGCTTCACGGGTTTTTTCTTTTCCCGGATCGTAGCTATGATAGCTTATTGACCAATTGTCGTGTTCCAGTCCCTCCCGAAACCAGAGCTCGATGCCATCAATGCCACCAAGCTCGCTGATATCTTGTACCACGATATCAGCCCCGTTGATCTTCAATTCCTTGTGGTTTTTTTCACGCGCTATGCCCAGGGTGAAGCCAAAATTTCCTTTTTTCCCGGCTTGCACGCCCGAAACAGCATCTTCTACCACCACGGCCTTGTCATATGTTACCCCCAGGTTGTCGCAAGCCGTGGTAAAAATATCTGGCCCTGGCTTGCCTGATAAACCTAATTCGGCTGAGACTACCCCGTCTACACGGGTTTGGAACAAGTCAAGCAAGCCGGCTACTTCCAATATTTTTTTACAGTTTTTGCTTGACGAGGCCACACCAATTTTAATGTTATTGTCCCGTAGCTGATGGATTAATTCAACCGTGCTGTCGAATACCTTGGCCCCATCGCGTTCTAATATCTGGGTAAATTTCACGTTTTTTCTATTGCCCAGGCCACAGGCTGTTTCTTTTTCCGGGGGATCACTTGGATTACCAAAAGGAATATCTATTCCCCTGGATTCGAGAAATGATTGAACACCTTTGTACCGGGGTTTTCCATCCACGTATGGCAAGTAGTCATTTTCATGGGTAAATTCCTTGAAAGGTTCACCGTGTTTTTCTTCCCGTTCCTTCAAGTAGTTATCAAACATTTCTTTCCATGCGGTTCCATGCACCGAAGCTGTTTGGGTTATTACACCGTCTAAATCAAAAATGACCGCGTCAAAACTGTATTTTTTCATAATATGCTTACTATTGTTTTTATTAGTTTTGGCTATTATACAAAAAAAAAATAAAATTCGAAGGATTTGTTTTAATTATTTATTGATTCACCTGGCCTTCCCGTGTTCTTTATTTACCAATGAGCCTATTTCCTAACAATTAAAAGTTGAAATTGATTATTAAAGGTCATGTTTTTTTTAAGCAATTAGGGAATTAGTTAGCTTACCGTGATGTGTTGGTGATTGTAAAAAGCCTTTTTTCAATAATTTGGCATTATAATCGACTGATAGGAGAATAATTTAGAATGAAAATAGATAAGTAGCAAGCATAGCTGTTTGAACCATAAAGTTTTAGTTTTTTTATCCTTGCGCGAGAAGCCATGAAGCATCCCTTTTTATTTGAAAAGACAATGGTTTTGCTTAATTTTAGGTCGATATTAAAGAAAGAATAATTGTTATCGTTATTTTGTCAACATCTGTTTTTTTGTTTAATTGCCATAAAAAAGAGGATCCAACATGAAAGAACGTTTATTAATGGTATCCAGCCGTTTACCTGTTGAAATTGATTTTATACACGATGCATTTGAAGTGAAACCCCGCGAAGGCGGTTTTGCCACGGGCTTGAATTATTTCTATAAATCCCATAATTGTTATTGGATTGGATGGCCAGGGGTAGAAAAAATGGATGTGACCACTGAACAAAAAGAAGCTATCCGTATTCGCCTGTTCGAGAACAACTGTTTTCCCATTTATCCAGATAAGGATTTTCAATCATATCATTTCGAGTATTTTAGCGAGAAAATCATATACCCCCTTTTTCATTACCTTACCCAGGGAATTGTTTTTGATCCATTGGCCTGGGAAGAATACGTTATGATGAACCAACATTTCGCGAACGTGATTACCAACGTGATCAACGATGGCGACAAGGTTTGGATACATGATTACCATTTGCTTTTGTTGCCTAAAATGATCCGCGATAAACAACCAGGGATCTCGATCGGCTTCTTCATGCATATTCCTTTTCCTTCTTACGAGATTTTTCGCTTGTTGCCTTGGCGTCAGGAAATTTTGGAAGGATTACTAGGGGCTGACTTGATCGGGTTTCATACCTATGATTATGAAAGGCACTTCATGAGTTGTGTAAGGAGGCTGCTGGGGCATGATAACGTGTTTAACCAAATACGCCTGGCCGAACATATCGTGAAAGTGGATTCTTTTCCCATGGGGGTAGATTACGAAAGGTTTGCCCTTACGGCCAGGAAAATTTTGGATCGGCCTGATAATGATAGATCCAAGTTGCAAAAGGAAGTTGAACATTTTAAGAAAGGGGATGGCAAGAAAAAAGTGATCCTTTCCATCGATCGGCTTGACCATTCAAAAGGAATACCTGAACGGCTCCGGTCTTTCGAGAGTTTTTTACTTAAATACCCTGAGTTTCTTGAAAAAGTCGTGCTTTTGTTCATCGTGATGCCCACGAATCAACATGATACTGATTATAATGAGCTAAAATCAGAAGTAGATGAACTGGTTGGCCGTATCAATGGTAAGTTTGGCATGATTAACTGGACCCCCGTTTGGTATTTTTACCGTTCACTTGATTATTCAACACTTACCGAGATATACTCGATTTCTGACATTGCCTTGTTGGTTCCCTTCAGGGATGGGATGAACCTGAAAGCCAAGGAGTTTATAGCGAGCAAGATAAACAATGATGGCGTGTTGATATTGAGTGAAATGGCCGGGGCCTCGAAGGAAATGTATGAATCCCTGCTCGTGAACCCCACCAACGTGGATCAAATTATTGAAGCCCTTCGCGAGGCCATCCTTATGAAAGAAGAGGAGAAGAAATCCCAGAATAGAATATTGCAGGAACGTTTACAAAATTATGACGAGGAAAAATGGGCTAGCTATTTTATTGGTGAGTTGTCGCGGGTAAAGGAGTTACAGCAAGTTAAACTGACCAAGAGGGTAAGCCGTAACATCCTGGAAAGCATCGTTAAACAATTTAAGAAGTCAAAAAGCCGTATTTTATTCCTTGATTATGACGGCACCTTGTCTGGTTTCAAGAAAGACCCCATGAAAGCCGGGCCTGATAAGGATCTTTATGTCATACTTGAAAAACTTACCCAGTTGCCAAATACCGAGGTCTGTATTATTAGTGGCCGGAACAAAGAAGCCTTGGGCGAATGGTTCCAGGGCGATTGGCAAATTAATTTTATAGCCGAACATGGCGTGTGGACACGTTATCCAGGTGGCGATTGGATCATTAA
>CAZKIR010000102.1:0-4829 GCA_964552835.1 uncultured Bacteroidales bacterium | reverse complement strand
CATTAACGAGCGGATTAAAAAGGATTGGAAAGACATCGTGCGGCCATATATTGAATTGTATGTTGACCGTACACCTGGCTCTTTCATCGAGGAAAAGAACTATTCCCTGGCCTGGCATTATCGTAAGGCCGATCCTGACTTGGGCACCCTGCGTTCCTGGGAGTTGAAAGATGAGCTGATGTACCTGGTGACCAATCACAACCTCGAGATAATGGACGGGGATAAGGTAATTGAAATTAAAAACGCGGGTATTAACAAGGGGCGGGCAGCCCTTAATAAAATGGGCGATAAAACCTACGATTTTATTTTTGGCATTGGGGATGACTGGACCGATGAGTACCTGTTTGATGCCTTGCCAGATGAAGCGATAACCATTAAGGTAGGGGCCAAGCCCACGAAGGCCAAATATTATGTTGATGGACCCGAAGACGTGCGCCCCTTGCTAAAATTGTTTTACCAGGGAAAGTAATCCCCGGTTATTTTTGTAATTCTTTGCCAAATGTTTCGCCCAGGGCTATGAACTTTTTTTCTTTCCCCTCGTGGGGGTAAAATTTCTCTGCCACGCCCTCTTGAAATACATTTAACTTCAGGTTTTTTAAATGGCTGTCAATTAATTTTACAGCTTCACCGCTCCAACCATACGAACCAAAGGAGGCTGCAAGTTTTCCCTTGTCCCTGATCGGGTTTATAACCGCGAATAACTTGTACACGGGCAAGAGGGTATTTTGGTTAATGGTTGGGGATCCCACGATAATCCCGTTTGATTTTACTACCTTGGATTCCAGTTCCCCTAACGGCATGGTTTCGATATCCGATACATCAATGTTGGTAATACCGGCCTTTTTCAAGCCTTCCGCTATTGCATTGGCCATCTCTTTTGTATAGCCATAGGCCGAGATATAGGCTACCAGTACCGGGTTGTCTGACGCGTTAATGGTGTTCAGGTATTCGCACGCGTATTTTTCTGACAAGTCCACCATTTTTTTCCAGTTTGAACGGAGAATTGGCCCGTGGCCCGGGCAAACCATTTTGATCCCCAGTGGCCTGATTTTCTCGATGGCCTTGAGCATAAACTTGCTGTAAGGTTTTAATATCACGTCAAAATAATACTTGAACGCGTCGTCGTATTCGCCCGTTAAATCATCAAACATGTCTTCGTGACAATAATGGGCACCAAATGAATCACAGGTGAACAATAATTTATCTTCTTCCAGGTAGGTGTACATTGAATCAGGCCAGTGTAAGTTAGGGGCACCGATAAACCGAAGGGTTTTGTTGCCCAGGTCAATGGTGTCGCCGTCTTTCACTTTCATGGATTTCATTTTTAATCCCGTGATGTCATCAAGGTAACGAATGGCATTGCCACTGCCCACCACGGTAGCATTAGGCGCTAGTTTCAATAAATGTTTCAGGTTGCCTGAATGATCGGGTTCGGTGTGGTTTAGAATAATGTACTCTATTTCGCCAGGATCCACTACTTGTTTTACTTTATCAAGATAAGTGGTTTTAAATTTTTCCTTCGAGGTTTCGATAATGGCTTTCTTTTTCGCGTTGATGAAATACGAGTTATAAGTGGTGCCATACTTGGTTTCCATCACGATATCGAAGGTCACTATATCTTTGTCCAGGATACCTATCCATTTCACGTCCTGGTTCAGGTCTAAAACTTTGTTGTCCATGATTGTTTATTCTTTGATTTTATTTTTGCCCAAAAATATAAAGATTCGGGCAAACCACCGGCCCATTAGTTTAAAAATGCCCTGATCCGATAGCTGCCAGCCACAGGACAGGGCATTATTAGAATTTTGTCGATGTTGAAAGAAAAAAATAAGAAAATAGCTATATCTACAAGTATTTTTGGTTACAATTGGCTACACGGTGTATGCCTTAATGTTGTTCAAGCGTTACTTGTCATCTTTTGACTTGTCACAACAAGCTTTTTCTTTTTTTTTGTCACATTCTTTTTCTTTCGTGCAATCGGCTTTTTTGTCACATTTCGCGTCTTTTTTCTTTTCCTTGTTATCGTTGTCTGTTACCATTTCAAAGGCAACTTCCCCGTTATTGTCCGAAAATTGAACGGCCGATAAAGGGGCTAATAATAAAAATGATAACAAGAGTGCCCCGGTGATTTTTAACATTTTTTTCATAATATTCTGTTTTTGATGATTATTTGATACAAAGATAAGGAAAAATACGTGCCCTAATGTTAAGGGAATGTTAAATTAAGATAAAAAGGTCTGTAAGTAATTAAATAAACGCGATAAGATCTTTCCTGGCCTTTACTTTATCGTTTAATTTTACTAGTACATCCGCCTCGGGAGGGAGGTAGATGTCGACTCTGGAACCAAAACGGATAATGCCCATTTCTTCACCTTGGACAACCTTACGGCCCAGGCTCGCGGTCGAGACAATACGGCGGGCAACAGTGCCGGCAATCTGGCGCGTGAGGATTTCAAGGCCGTTATTGTTTTTTATAACAATTGAATTTCGCTCGTTCATTTCCGAGGATTTTGGTTGCTTGGCCACGATAAATTTTCCCGGGTGGTGTTTGTAATAAGTTATTTTGCCGGCTATCGGGTACCAGTTCACGTGCACGTCCCAGATAGACATAAATATGGAAACCAGGGTGCATTCCCTTTTCAGGTATTCTTTTTCATAGGCTTTCTCGATAACCACTATCTTGCCGTCTGCCGGGCAAAGGACTGTCTTATCACCTGGTTTAAAGGTGCGGTTGGGATACCTGAAAAACCGGAATAAAAAAGAAATAAAACACGATACTGAAAAGGATATCACGACAAGTAAAAAGATAGAACTCACGAGCCAGAAGGACATGACGAGCAATGAAAGCAGCAAAAAAGAAAAGTAAAATATTATTTGATGACCTTCTCTATGTATCTTCATTAATAAAATCTTATTTATTCAAGCGTGTTCGATATAACTTGTAAGTATAGGAATATCATCGGGATGGACAGGAGAAGGGTATCGAAACGATCCAACAAACCGCCATGTCCTGGTAATAGCTCGCTGCTATTTTTTTCCCCCACGCTTCTTTTTAACAAGGATTCGCTTAAATCACTAAATGTCCCAAATATAATTATTGTCCCGGCTATCACTTCCCAATCCCACATTTTGATTATTGGAAAAAGAATGGACACTCCCCATGCGGCCAAAAAGGTAAATAAACTGCCCCCCGCCAAACCTTCCCAGGTCTTCTTGGGCGAAACCCTTGCGAATAGCGGGGTACGCCCGAGGAGCATGCCGGATAGGTAAGCCATGGAGTCATATACCCATACCAGTATAAAAAAACCGATTAACAAGTCTGGGTTATATGTTTTTGCCTCTCCTTCCGGGAATACCAGAAAATTCATTAATGAAAAGGGCAGGGCAATGTATACCAGCCCCCCTATGGTAGCACCCGTGTTCAGGTAAGGGTGGTTGTTCTGGAGGTATAATTCCTGGATAAAAATGAAACTGACCAATGGGATAATCACGAAGAGTATCTCGTGGCCGGCCATGCCCCTGGCGAAAAAATAACAAGCAATAAAGGTTAAGCTCCCTGCAAACATCCCTGTAAGGCGTTGCGGGGTTATTTTTTCATTTCGTAAGAGCCGGTAAAACTCGTGTTGGCAAAGCAACTGGATCAGTAAAAAAAGGAAAAAAAAGGTATAGTGGCCAATGACCAGGGAAAAAATAATGGTGGCCACCAGAAGAATACCGGTTATGCTGCGTTTCGCGAGGTTGCTCACGGCTCGATATCTTTTATTAATTCTTTTGCTTTCGCTTCGTCTTTCTGGTTCACGTACAGTTCTGCTTCCCCGAAGGTAGTATAGCTAGAATCCTTTTTGTCAATAATCACGGATTCAATACCGCTGCCTTCCAGTACTTTTTTCGCGATTTGTGCCTGGTAAGGCTTGTCTGTCGTGTAAATGACTACCCAATCTTTTTCCATATTTTATTCTTTTTCTTGATCGGATTTTTTCCCGGATGAAGGATTGTTCCCGGGGTTTGTTGTTTTTTCTTTTTCAGGTTCTTTTTTTTCCTTGTCTTTTTCCTTGACAGTGTTTTCTTTATTGTTTTTTTCGCCGTTTTTAATTAAGGCTTGTTCTTCTTCTTCAAACTCCCTTTTCCCGAAAATCCGCTCCAGGTCTTCCCCGAAAATCACTTCTTTCTCGAGGAGAGATTCAGCAAGTTCAGTTAATTTTTCCTGATTATCTTTCAGGATTTGTTTTGCCTTAGTATAGGCTTTCTCCACGATTTCTTTTACTTCCTTGTCAATAAGTTCGGCTGTTTTCTCGCTATAGGGTTTATTGAAAGAATACTCGTTTTGCCCGGAAGAATCATAATAACTAATATTTCCAATTTTATGGCTCATGCCAAAATACGATACCATGGCATAGGCTTGTTTGGTTACCCTTTCTAAGTCGTTTAAAGCCCCGGTGGATACACGGTTAAAATTAATTTCCTCTGACGCCCTCCCCCCGAGCATGGCACACATTTCATCCAACATTTGTTCGGTAGTGGTAATTTGTCTTTCCTCGGGCAAGTACCAGGCGGCCCCTAACGAACGCCCCCTGGGGATAATGGTAACTTTTACCAGGGGGTTGGCATGCTTCAACAGCCAGCTCACGGCCGCGTGCCCCGCCTCGTGGTACGCGATGGTTTTTTTCTCGAGTTTCGAGATAATCTTGTTTTTTCTTTCTAACCCACCAATTATACGGTCCACGGCATCCAAAAAATCCTGGCGCATTACTTTCTTGTTGTCCTTGCGGGCGGCGATTAACGCGGCCTCGTTGCATACATTGGCAATATCGGCACCCGAGAAGCCCGGG
>CAZKIR010000101.1:0-11211 GCA_964552835.1 uncultured Bacteroidales bacterium | reverse complement strand
TTTGCGCGTACACGAACCACTCTATCTGAAAAGGCCGCTCTGTCACCTTGCCCCAAAGCAATATCCCGCAAATAATAATCATAAGCGTACGGTCCATCACCGAAACCAGCGAATCGATTTTAAAAAAATGCAAGGCACTGATATTAGACCGCAGGTACAGGATAAAAGAAGCGATAAACTGATTAAAAATCAAGAAAAACAATAATTGAAACTGCTCCCAGCTATACCCGATAAGGAAGCCAACCGAAATAGTGACGACGAAATAAACTATCGCCAGCATCAATTTTAGGGCAAAAATATTTGAAAGGTACTTGCTAAGCAAGTGGTTGTATTGGGCAATATTCCGGTTATTGAAGTTGGTGATGCCAAAATCAAGGATAATATTGAGCAGGATAGAGAAATTGAAGAGGGAAAAGTAAAAACCATAGTCTGCTGCACCAACCACGTTTTGTACTGTCCTGTCAATTCCGAATATCCAAAAAGGCTTTACCAACAGGTTCACGAAAATCAATAAAGCCAAATTTGTGATGAACTTCCTTTTCAATTCGCTATTTTTATTTTTTTTTGCAAAAGTAATAAGTTAATCTAAATTTAAAGATTTTTTAACACGGGTATTTTTCATCAAAAAATGAGAATTTTAGTCAACACGAGGCTCTTGATCAAGAACAAGCTGGAAGGGATAGGCTGGTTTACCCATGAAACCTTTAAGCGTATCGTGCAAAAGCAGGCTGGTACAGAATTTATTTTTTTATTCGACAGGCCCCATGGCCCTGGTTTTGAATTTGCACCAAACGTGAAAGCAATCCATGCCGGCCCACCTTCCCGGCACCCTTTATTGTGGTATGCCTGGTTCCAATACACCGTGCCCAGGATAATTGAAACATACAAACCAGCCATTTTCGTTTCGCCCGATGGCTATTTGTCCTTGCGCACCAACATACCCCAGTTGCCCGTGATCCATGATTTAAATTTCGTGCACCGGCCCATGGACCTGCCTTTTCTTACCCGGGCATATTATAACCGCTATTTCCCGGCCTTTGCCCGCGAAGCGAAAAGGATCCTCACGGTAAGTGAATACTCCAAAAAGGATATCGTGTCAAGTTTTGGTATTTTGCCCGGGAAAATTGACGTGGCCTATAACGGGGCAAACGAAATATACCAACCGGCCAGCGACGGGGATAAATACCAAACCCGCTTGAAACTGACGCGCGGGGCCCCTTATTTTTTATTCGTGGGGAGCCTGCACCCCCGGAAAAACGTGGCCATGCTCCTTAAAGCCTTTGACGCTTTCAGGCGAAATTATTCTGCCCCGTTTAAGCTCGTGATCGTGGGCGAAAAAATGTTCAAGACCGAAGATATTAAATCCGCTTTCCAAAACATGCGCTACCAGGAAGACGTGATATTTACCGGGAGGCAAACACCAGGTGAATTGCAAAAGACCTACTCGGCTGCCACGGCCCTAACATTCATCCCCTTGTTTGAAGGCTTTGGCATACCCATCGTGGAAGCCATGTATTGCGATGTACCGGTATTGATTTCAAATGCCACATCCTTGCCAGAAGTAGCCGGTGAGGCCGCGTTAAAGGTCAACCCCTTTTCAGTTGATTCAATAAGGGACGGCATGCTAAAAATGGCAAACGAGGCAAATTTTCGAAATACCTTAATAGCCAAAGCGCGCGTGCAGCGAAAGAAATTTACCTGGGACAAGACCGCGGAAAAAACGTGGGAAAGCATCCAAAAATGCCTTCATGCTTAAAAAAAAGAAAAAAAACATGGGAAACAAGTGCCTGAAGGCCTTTTTCCGGGAAGGCCTTATAGAAGCAGGCTGCGATGAAGCCGGAAGGGGCTGCCTGGCCGGCCCTGTATATGCCGCGGCCGTTATTTTACCTCCCCTTTTTCATCTCGAAATACTTGATGACTCGAAGCAAATGCCTGAAAAATCACGGGTAGAGGCAAGAGCATTTATTGAAAAAGAAGCCATTGCCTGGGCAGTAGCTTGGGTTGACAACCTTGAAATTGATAAGATAAATATTCTTCAGGCCTCTATCCAGGCCATGCACAAGGCAATTAAAAAGTTACAACAAACCCCTCAATACTTGTTAGTTGATGGGAACTATTTCATACCTTACCCGGGCATTTCACACCAAACCGTGGTAAACGGAGATGGACTGTACCAGCCTATCGCGGCAGCATCCGTGTTGGCCAAAACTCATCGCGACGAGTACATGAAAAAAATCCACGAGGAATACCCCGGCTACTCGTGGAATACCAACAAGGGCTACGCTACCCGCCAGCACAAGTTAGCCATAAAAAATCTGGGACTAACACCTTACCACCGGAAAAGTTTTAACAGCAATTTTTATCAACTCGAGATTCCTTTTGACAGGGAATAGCAGGAAAAATTTCCCCGGGAAAAACAGTTTTAAATAACCCGACCAATAAACCCATGAAAGCAGGATTATTTACCCTTGTCGACATTTTTGCAAGCCAACTGCCCACAAGCGGCCTCAATATCCAATCCCCGGCTACGTCGCACCTGCACCAGCAAGTTTTTTTCTTCTAAAAACGCTTTAAAAGCATCACGGTTTGCCGGCGGACTGGTTTTAAACTGACTGCCTTCCACCGCGTTGTACTCGATCAAGTTAATTTTGCAAGGGGCCACTTTACAAAACCCGGCCAGATCGCGGGCATCTCTCAAGCTATCGTTAAAACCCTGTAAAAGAAGGTATTCGTAAGTGACCCGCTTTCCTGTTTTCGCGTGGTAATACGCGATGGCTTCTGACAAGGCAGGCAAAGGGTTAGACCGGTTCACGGGCATCAGGTGGCTTCTTTTCTCGTTATTGGCAGAATGGAGGGATATAGCCAATTGTATTTTCACCCCATCATCTGCCAGTTGCATGATTTTTTCCGTAAGCCCGGCAGAAGAAAGGGTCAAGCGTTGGTACGACATGGCTTTGCCCTTTTCGGAAGTAAGGATTTCAACGGCTTTTTTCACCTCATCATAATTAAGCAAAGGTTCGCCCATTCCCATGAACACGATATTGCTCAATCCCCGGCCATGATGTTGTTCAGATAATTTGTTTAATTCATGCACCTGGTCAATAATCTCGCCTGCTGTTAAATTTCTCGTGTAACCAAAAGTACCGGTGGCACAAAAAAGACATCCAAGCGGACAGCCAACTTGCGAAGATATACATGCAGTGGCCCTGTTGCTTGCCGGGATCAGCACCCCTTCGACTTGATTGCCATCTTTCGCGGCAAACAGCAGTTTTCGCGTACCATCATTACTTGCTACTAACTGCAAAGGCTCGAGCTTGGCTATAAAAAAAATATCCGAAAGCTTTTCCCTGGTGCTACCAGATAAATTTGTCATTCCTGAAAAATCACTGGCCGACTTTTCCCATAACCATTGATATACCTGCTTGGCACGAAAAGGTTTTTCCCCGATTTCTTCCATGTAACCTGCTAATTGCCCTATCGATAAGGCCCGTATGTCTTTTCTATTTTCCTGATATTGCATTGAGAGAATAAAAATTTTGACAAAATTATAACGCATTGGCCAAATAAAATGAGATATGACATTTTTTTTCTTGCCTAATTTTTTGAATCTTTGAATTTTTTAGGACCTATTAAAAATAATACACGTGTTTATTCACAATATTTTTGAAAAAAATAACCCCGATACCAAACCAGGTGGCCAAAATAAATATAAACCATTAATTATGAATAAAATATATTTGATTTGCTTGCTCTTTGCTAGCCTTTTTCGCCCTGCTTTATCAGATGAAGGAATGTGGTTGTTGCCCTTGCTAGGACAAAAATGCATGGACGAGATGAAAGAACTCGGAATTGAAATTACGGCAGAAGACATTTACAACCTGCAACAATCCAGCCTAAAAGATGCCATCGTGATATTTGGGCGGGGTTGCACGGGAGAAATCATTTCCGATCAGGGGCTCGTGTTAACGAACCACCATTGCGGGTATGATGCCATCCAATACCACAGCAGCGTGAATTATGACTACCTGAAAAACGGTTTTTGGGCCAGTACGTTTGAAGAAGAATTACATACCCCTGAACTTTCCGTGCGCTTTCTCGAGCGGATAGAAAACGTGACACCGGAAATCACGGCGTCCCTAACCCCTATCATGACAGAATCAGAAAGGAATACCGCGATCGAAAAGGCCATGATGGACGTGGAAGATTCGCTGGAGCAAGATAACAAGTATACCAACGTGAGCATACGTTCATTTTACGAGAACACGGTTTTTTACCTGATGGTTTACAAAGAATACCCGGACGTGCGTTTCGTTGGCGCGCCCCCTTCTTCTATCGGGAAATTTGGCGCCGATACCGATAACTGGACCTGGCCAAGGCACACGGGTGATTTCAGCCTGTTCAGGGTATACACTGACAGCCTGGGCGAACCAGCCGAGTATTCTGAAAAAAATATCCCTTTGAAACCCAAGAAATTTTTAAAAATATCATTGGAAGGATATGAAGAAGGCGATTTTTCAATGATCCTGGGTTACCCCGGGAATACACAACGCTACGCGAGCTCGTACGAGATAGAAGAAAGCATGGAAATAGTAAACAAAAACCGGATTAAAATCCGGGGCATACGCCAGGAAATTATGATGGAATACATGCAGCGGGATGAAAAAATACGGATACAATACGCCACGAAATACGCCCGCTCTTCGAATTACTGGAAGTATTCCATCGGGCAAAACAAAGGCCTGAAACAATTAAACGTGATCGGTGAAAAGAAACAACTAGAAGATGATTTTCAGCAATGGATAAGCCAACAAGAAGAAAGAAAAGAAAAATACGGGCAAGCCTTGCACCTTATCCGGGTTTCTATTGAAGGAAGGCGCGAATCCAGGCGTACTGTCCTATACGCCAGGGAAGCTTTACAGAAAAATTGCGAACTGTTTGGTTTTGCCCGCCAGTTCAAAAACCTCTCTATCCTTTTAAAAACTGATGAAACGGAAATAGATTATGCCCTGGAAAATTTGCGGGAGGCTGCCGGTAAATTTTACAAGAATTACCACGCCCCGCTAGACAAAGACCTTACAAAAGCCATGATCAGGCTATACCACGAGGAGGTACCCTTGAAATTCCAACCAGAATTTTTCAAGGAAATCAGAAAAAAAGACCGCAAACATTTTGACAAGTTCGTGGACAAAATGTTCAAAAAATCCATCTTCCCGAACGAAGAAAAGCTTTATGAATTTTTGGAAAATCCAAAATACAAAATATTAAAAAAAGACAGGGTTTTTCAAACCGCTCTTTCGATATATGATAAATACAAGGAAATATACGATTCCTACTCGGAATACGAATCCAACCTCGACAAGGGAAACCGCCTGTTTTTAACCGGGCTCATGGAAATGAAGGCAGGCAAGGATTTTTACCCTGATGCAAACTTTACCATGCGGTTAACTTACGGCACCGTGAAAGGTTATAGCCCTCGCGACGGCGTTATTTACAAGCACTATACCAACCTGGGGGGCGTGATGGAAAAAGAAGACCCTGATAACCGGGAATTCGTGGTACCAGCCACGCTAAAAGCCCTTTACAACCAAAAAGATTATGGCCCTTATGGTGCTGGTGGCACCATGAAAACTTGTTTTATCACCAATCACGACATCACGGGAGGAAATTCAGGGAGCCCTGTATTAAATGACCGTGGGGAGCTCATGGGGCTGGCTTTTGATGGCAACTGGGAAGCCATGACAGGGGACATATCCTTTGAGCCCAGGCTACAGCGATGCATAAACGTGGACATCCGCTATGTCTTGTTCGTGATTGACAAATTTGCAGGGGCCGATCGGCTAATACAGGAGATGGAAATTATCCAATAAAACAATATAAAATATGTGGGATTTAAATTTTGTTGAAATCTTTACCGTGTTCATGGTATTGTTTGCCGTGATAGATATCACGGGCAGTATCCCTATTATCATAGATTTAAAAAAGAAAAGCGGTGGTATTGAAGCCGAGAAAGCCGCGCTGGTTTCGTTTGGCATGATGCTTTTGTTCTTGTTCGCGGGGGAACCTTTCCTGGGTTTGTTTGGCATTGATATTAACTCGTTTGCCATAGCAGGCTCGTTTGTACTCTTTTTCCTGGCCTTAGAAATGGTTTTGGGCATCGAGTTTTTTAAGCACGAATCCAGTACGGGCTCGTCCATCGTACCCATCGCGTTTCCCTTGTTGGCCGGGGCAGGTTCCTTCACAACCTTACTCTCCTTGAAATCAGGATACAACACGCTCACTATCTTGATAGCCTTAACGCTCAACATGATCGTGGTGTACCTCGTGCTACGTGCCACAAGGTTTTTTGAACGTTTACTAGGGGCCGTGGGCATACAAATCTTGAAAAAAATTTTCGGGATAGTGCTACTGGCTATCGCTATAAAATTATTCATTTCAAATACAGGAATCGAAATTGCCAATACCAAGTAAACCAGAAATAATCATTTATACCGACGGTGCAGCCAGGGGAAACCCCGGGCCGGGCGGGTATGGCATCGTATTGATGTCGGGGGCTCACCGGAAAGAACTCTCGGAAGGTTTCCGCCTTACCACGAACAACCGGATGGAACTACTGGCCGTTATCGTGGCCTTGAAAGCCTTGAAAAAAAAACCCAGCCAGGTTACAATTTATACCGATTCTAAATACGTGGCAGATGCCGTTGAAAAAGGCTGGGTATTTGGTTGGGAAAAAAAAGGTTTCAAGAAGAAAAAAAACCCCGATTTATGGAAAGAATTCCTCGCCCTTTACCGCCAGCACGAGGTACGGTTTTTCTGGGTAAAAGGGCATAACGATAACATGGAAAACGAATGCTGCGACAGGTTAGCGGTAGAGGCTTCTAAAATGCCCGGGCTAAAAATAGACAAGGGCTATGAATCCCTATCGGCCGCTAGCGGGCTTTTTTAAATAAAAACTGTTCTTCGTGTTTTTTTATTATCTTTATGATATTTTTCAAATAGAGTGTTGAAAAAAAAGGAGAAAACCTGCTTTTTTTTCGTGAAAGATACTGGAGCTAATGGGCGGAAATATTTGGCTCGAATCAACCCCGAACGCGGGGCCTACTTTGTATTTTACCTTACCGTATAACCCAGTTAAGCAAGAAAAAAATAACCTGGAAGCTATGAACACGAAAAAAAATGATTGGCAAAAAAAAAACATTCTCATCGTGGAAGATGACGAAACCAATTTCATTTTCCTGGAAGAATGCCTAAGCAGCACGAACGCGAAATTAACCCGTGCCCAATCAGGGGAAGAAGCAATGAATTACCATGAATCGGGCAAACCGGTCAACTTAATACTAATGGACATTAAATTGCCCGGTATAAACGGCTTGGAAGTGACCCGGAGGATCCATGCCGTGAACCCTGAATTACCAATTATCGCGCAAACGGCCTACGCTATGGAAGAAGAACGCGAAAAAGCCTTGCAAAGCGGGTGCAACGAGGTAATCACCAAACCAATTGATATTGATAGATTATTCGAGTTGCTTGGCAAGTATTTGAATCAATAAATAAAAGTATATCCCTTTTCGCATGGAAAAACCAAAAGTTTTAGGCTTGAAACATTTGGCCGGTAAGCTAAACCTTTCTATTACAACTGTATCCCGGGTATTAAACGGCAAATCGGATGAGTACAGGATTAGCAGGGCCACCAGGGAAAAAGTAATACAAGCGGCCAAAGAAGAAAACTATACGCCAAACCGATTGGCCCGCGGGCTAAAAACCAATAAAACAGAGACCATCGGGTTGATCATACCCGATATCGCGAACCCATTTTTTTCTTCCATCGCGAAAAGTATTGAACAGGAAGCCAGGAAAAAAGGTTTCATGATCATGTTAAGTGATTCGCACGAGGATATTGAAACCGAGACCAGGATACTGGGCCTTTTACAAGACCAAAAAGTAGACGGTATCATCATTGCCCCGGTGGGCACCCGAAAAACCCACCTGGAAAAAATATATCAAGCCGGGGTTCCCATGGTAGCCATTGACCGGTATTTTAAAAATTCGGCTATTCCTTTCGTGGTTTCAAATAATTACGCCGGTTCAAAAGAAGGGGTAGAATTATTGATTAAACACGGGCATGAAAAAATTGCCTGCATCCAGGGCCCCCCTAAAACATCGCCCAACCGCGAAAGAGTGAATGGCTACAGGGATGCCTTGAAAGAAAGCCATATAGCTGTTCACGAAGATTATATACTGGGTAACAATTTTGGCGAAAAAAACGGCTACGTGCAAGGACAAATGCTACTGGAACACGAGGAACCGCCCACGGCCATCTTTGCCCTAAGCAATTTAATCTCGTTGGGCGTGTTACGGGCGATACAAGAAAAAGGCCTACAAGTGCCCGGGGATGTTTCAATCCTGTCTTTTGACGAACAACCCTACTCGCAATGGCTCGCTACCCCCATGACAACAATCGAACAGCCAAAAAAAGAAATTGGTGACAAGGCTATACAGTTATTGCTAAAACAAATCGAAAACCAGGATGAAGGACTAGAAAGCCTTTTTCTAAAAACCCGGTTAATTGAACGAAAATCGGTTGCACTACTTGAAAAAGCGAAAATAAATACATCATAAATTACCAAAAATATGTCAAAATGATTATTTTTGCTCAAACGTTTGCGCTTTTTAACCATTAAAATTATAAAAATATGTTTATCGTACCTTCTTACACGTTGGCCGTGATCTTTACAGTGATCACGATGTTATGCTGGGGGTCGTGGGCCAATACCCAGAAATTGGCCTCCCAGAAATGGGCTTTTCAACTTTTCTATTGGGATTACGCTTTGGGCGTGTTCCTTTTGTCTATTTTGCTGGCCTTTACCATGGGCAGCACGGGCGAGGAAGGCCGATCCTTTATCCCTGATTTGTTGCAAGCCGATAGCAAAGCCTTGGGTTCTGCTTTTCTTGGCGGGGTAGTGTTTAACCTGGCCAACATTTTGATTGTCGCCGCGATTGATATCGCTGGCATGGCCGTGGCGTTCCCTATCGGGATTGGCCTCGCGCTGGTAATAGGCGTGGTAACAAATTACGTGGCCACCCCTTTGGGAAACCCCGTTTTGCTTTTTGTCGGGGTCAGTTTCGTGGTAGTGGCCATCGTGATTGATGCCATTGCCTACCGGAAAATTCCAACACAAGGAGAAAAAACTATTACCAAAGGGATCGTCATTTCCATCTTGGGAGGTGTGCTGATGGGATTTTTCTATCGATTCGTGGCCGCGTCCATGTCAATGGATTTTGTTAGCCCCGAGGCAGGCAAATTAACCCCCTACACGGCAGGGGTAGTATTCTCTATTGGTTTGTTATTGTCCAACTTCATATGGAACACCATTTTCATGTACAGGCCCTTGACAGGCAAAAAAGTTACCTACAAGGAATATTTCCAAAAAGGCACGCCCCGCCTTCACCTGGTAGGCATACTCGGGGGCGCTATCTGGGGCGTGGGGATGATCTTTAATATTATCGCCTCGGGCAAAGCCGGTTATGCCATCTCTTACGGCCTGGGACAAGGGGCTACGATGATTGCTGCGCTTTGGGGCGTGTTTATCTGGAAAGAATTTAAAGAGGCCAAAGCGGTCAATGGCTTGCTCGCGGCCATGTTCTTGTTTTTCATCCTGGGCCTTGGAACCATCATCAGCGCAAGGGTATTATAATTTCCATCACGAAAAAATACAAAGAGGAGACCATGAACAAAAAAATTGTTGTTATCGGAAGTTCGAATACTGATATGATCGTGAAAGTGCCCCATATCCCCGCCCCGGGAGAAACCATCCTGGGCGGGGATTTTACCACGGCCGCCGGGGGAAAAGGGGCCAACCAAGCAGTGGCCGCGGCGCGTACCGGGGGTGAAGTTGTTTTCGTCACTTGCCTGGGCGAGGATGATTTTGGAAAACATGCCTTAACCGGCTATCAAAAAGAAAAAATTGATACCTCGTTGGTAAAAATCACAAAAGAAAAACCCAGTGGCATTGCCATGATCAACGTGGCAGGAAATGGTGAAAACAGCATCTCGGTGGCCCCCGGGGCCAATTCCATGTTACAACCGGAAGACTTGCGAAACGCTTTACCCAAAATCAATAACCCGGGCATGATCATTGCCCAGTTAGAGATACCATTGGAAACCGTGATAGAAGCAGGAAAAATGGCCAAAGAACTGGGCATCCCCTTCATCCTGAACCCGGCACCGGCCAGGGAATTGCCTGAAGAATTGCTCGGGTATGCCACCATACTGACCCCGAACGAATCGGAGGCGGAATTATTAACCGGGATGCCGGTAAATTCAATGGCCGAAATAGAGGCTGCCGCCGAAAATCTTAAAAGCAAAGGGGTAACCCAGGTCATCATCACCTTGGGCAAACAAGGGGCCTATGTTGACATGGAAGGGTTTCAAGGCGTGGTGCCCGGGTTTACCGTGAAAGCCATGGACACGACGGCTGCCGGCGATGTTTTTAACGGTGCGTTGGGGGTTGCCTTGCTTGAAAACCAAAACATTTCTGACGCGATCCGCTTTGCCCACGCGGCCGCGGCCATCTCGGTCACCAAACTAGGGGCACAGCCATCCGTGCCGGCAAAACAAGATGTTCAAGAATTTCTTGAAAAAAATTAAGCAAGCATTTTCTTGTTAGAGAATCATGATAAAAAAAAGAAGGGCACCTTCATTTGGCACCCTTCTTTTTTTATTTCGGGGCAAAACGGTACAAAACAATCCCAACAATCCCGTAAAGGATATTGGGCAGCCACACGGCCAGCACGGGGGGAATGCTTCCGCTCAGGGCAAACATCTTACTAAACCGCATGAACAAGATATACGAAAAGCTTAACAAGAGCCCCAGCCCGATATACATGCCCATGCCCCCCCGCATTTTCCGGCAAGAAAGGGAAACACCAATCAGGGTCATGATAAGGATAGAAAATGGATACGAAAAACGTATGTGTTTATCAAATACGTAAGAGCTAATGTTCTCGCTTCCTTGCAAGCGCATTTTCTCGATATATTGGTTTAATTCAGGAAGGGTCATGGTCTCTATCACGTAAAGCCTACTTTTTAAATCCGAGGGGTACAAATTTATGGCCGTGTCAAGGGATCGACCTCTGGTAATCTTCTCCTCCAGACCATTAATTTCACGGATATAATAATCTTTAACTTCCCATTTTTGCTTGGCCGTGTCCCAT
>CAZKIR010000100.1:10830-11212 GCA_964552835.1 uncultured Bacteroidales bacterium | reverse complement strand
AAGGGCAGAATGAAAAGGAACAAGAAGAACAACGGCCTGAATACGATCCCAAGTGTTACTTGTGCCCCGGTAACGAGCGGTCAGGGGGGAAGGCAAAAAATCCTGATTACCAGCAAACCTTTGTTTTTACTAATGATTTTTCTGCCTTGCTGGAAGATACCCCTGATGGAAATTTTCAAGACGGGGAATTATTCCAGGCCGAGGCCCAAAAAGGTATATGCAAGGTTATTTGTTTTAGCCCCAGGCATGATCTTACTATTCCCGAGATGGAAATTAGCGCCATCCGGCAAGTAGTGGACCTGTGGCAAGAGCAATACCAGGAACTAGGTAGTAAGGATTTTATCAATTACGTGCAACTATTTGAAAACAAGGGAGCCGTGAT
>CAZKIR010000100.1:0-10820 GCA_964552835.1 uncultured Bacteroidales bacterium | reverse complement strand
CGTGATGGGCTGTAGCAACCCGCACCCCCACGGGCAGATATGGTCTACCAGTTCTATACCCGTGGAACCCGCGAAAGAAACCCGGGCCCAGCAAGCCTATTTCGAAAAGCATGGCAAAAGCATGCTTTTCGATTACCTGGAGAAGGAATTAGAAAAGAAAGAAAGGATTTTGGTCGAGAACGATCATTTCGTGGTGCTCGTACCTTTCTGGGCGGTGTGGCCATTCGAGACCATGATCGTTTCCAGGAGGCACGTGCAACATATCGGCCAATTAAATGATAATGAGAAAACTGCTTTCGCGGAGGCTTACAAGCAAGTTACCGTGATGTACGATAACTTGTTCGAGGTATCTTTCCCGTATTCAGCCGGTATCCACCAGGCGCCAACCGATGGAAAGCATTACCCGGGCTGGCACATGCACATGCATTTTTACCCGCCCCTGTTGCGTTCGGCCAAGGTAAAAAAATTCATGGTTGGTTTCGAGATGCTGGCCAACCCCCAACGCGACATTACCGCGGAAGGCAGTGCCAAACGCCTGCGCGCGTTGCCCAAGGTGCATTACAAGAAAATGTAATAGAGGGGCATTGTGCAATTGCCTTGGTTTAAAAGAGGATTATTCTCGAAACATATTTTTGGTGCGGCATGGCGCTACCCGTATTTTACCTTTAAATAATCACCAAGGGTACCAAACAAGTTCATCCAATCCTGGGCTTTCTCGTCGCCGGCTTCGGCTTTGGATTGCATTGACGGGTACACGCTTTTGCCCAGCTTAAAATACATGTTCTGGGCTCTCCATAAATCCAGGTTAATGGGCAAGCCATGGATAATTTTGAGGGTTGAAACGAGCCTTTTTATTTGTTTTTCCTCGTGAGGCCCTTTCAATAAAATCCCCATCTGGTAATTTATATAATTGGCAATCTCGAATCCCAAGTAATCCTGGTCTAGCTCGAATGAAAAAGTATTTAACTCGTTGGCGATTTTTTCCAACTTCTTGGGGCTCATTTTTCTCGTGTTGAAAAGTTTTTTTAATTCGGTATTCAAGAAAATTTCCCCGGGAACACGAAGGGCTTGTGGTACCGGGGTGTTCATCTCTTTTAACACGCGAATGATGGAATAATTGTTATAGAATAGCTCCCTGAACTGGTTTTCTGTTGCCTTAATCTTATCACGTATAATCCGGTTTAGCACGAAACGTTGCTCATCTTTAAACAAGTACCAGAAGCTAAAATTCTTCTGTTGAAAGTTTTCTTCCATCAAGTGGATGATTTTTGGCACGTTGTTCCGGTGGAATGCCAATTTTAGTTCTTCAAACATATCCACCATACCATCGTCCATGGTGCCTTCTTTCACTCCTCCCATCAAATTATGGTCGCCAAAATGGACAACAGCGTATACCAGCTGGTTTTTTTCGCCGGTTATCACCGATTGGATCTCGATTTTGCCGTTTGCCAGTTTTTGCCGGCCAATTTCTGCTTGATCGTGATATTCCAGGTTGGCTTGGAAGGAATTGATGCGCGTGGAGCTACCGTAGTCGTGAAACAGTGATGATATGGCAAAGTGCGCGCCCACCCTCCAGAGGTCAACAATAGCCGGGCGCACGTGCTGGTTATACACGTCTTCCCCGTTATCCAGGTGGGGTAGGTTGCTCTTGGCTTTTTTTAGTATGGAAAGAAACTGATCTTCCAGGCCATTCCCGAACATTTCCTTGGCCAGCTGGATAACCCTCGCGGCATACTGGATAACTTGCACGGTCTCGATGCCGGATAGTTCATCAAAAAACCAGCCACAACTGGTATACATTAATAACGCGTTGCGTTGTAACTCGAGTAGCTTCAAGGTTTTTACCCGGTCAATTTCCTCTTTAGGGCTTATCGCGTGCTTTTCAATTAGTTTACTGGTGTGTTCGTCTGTCCTGTTCAGGATAACATCCACGTAATCGTTCCGCAATTTCCAGGGATCCGCGAAATTTTTTGAAACTTCTTTCTCGTACAACTTGGAAGTTTCGTCCCGCAGAAAATCCAGGGATTCCCTCAATGGGCCTCGCCATTGTTGGCTCCAGCCGGGGTTCATCCCGCTATGGCAACCGCAATCAGAACGCCACCTTTCAACCCCGTGCGCACAGCTCCAGGAACTGTTATCGTGAACCTTTGCTTCATGTTTTGGGGGGAATTTTTCAAGATAATCCCCGTATATCGTGATATTAGCCAGGTTATTTTCTTGTATATGGTGAAGGCAGTAGGAAAGGGCCATCTCCCCGAAACGGTGGTGATGGCCATAGGTTTCCCCGTCAGTTGCCACGTGCACGAGTTGGTTGCCGTCCTTGTTCTTGTCAAATACATTCATTAACCTTTCGGCAAACGCTTTCCCGTCCCGTAACAGGTTTTGGAAGGCAATATCCTTGGATACCGGGCCGTCATAAAAGAACAGCACGATGTTTTTGCCCGAGGGCAAGTTGCAAAGGTAAGGCCTTTTGGGATCAATATTTTCCCCTTTCAGCTCGTTCCATTTTTTATCGCCGATTTTTCGATAGGCCTTGGCTTGCCTCGGGGCCAGTATGGTAAATTGAATGCCGTTTTCGGCAAGCACTTCCAGGCTTTCGGTGTCCACGGCAGTCTCTGGCAGCCATATCCCCTCGGGCTTCCGCTGAAAGCGTTTCTCAAAATCCTTGATGCCCCAAATTACTTGTGTTTCCTTGTCACGACGGTTGGCAAGGGGCAGGATCATGTGGTTGTATGCCTGTGCCAGCGCGGCGCCATGGCCGTTAAATTTTTTCATGCTGTCCTTGTCGGCTTGCAGGATGGCCTTGTACAAATCCGGCTCGTGAAACTCGATCCAAGACAACAAGGTAGGGCCAAAGTTAAAACTGATGTTGCTGTAATTGTTTTGGATATTAATGATGTATTTGTCATCGGAGAGGATACGTGAAGCGCTGTTGCGCTCGTAACACTCGTTGGTGATCCGCTCGTTCCAGTCGTGGTAAGGGTACGCGGTATCCTGTAACTCGATGCTTTCTAACCAGGGGTTCTCCCGCGGGGGTTGGTAAAAATGACCGTGTATGCAAATATATTTTTCCATATTTTATTTTTCTTTTTTATAGAGCACGAAATTATGTTTTTGGATGCTTAATTGTTCACTGTTTTCAATCGTTCCTGGCATGCTGGCACCTTTGCTTTTCCACTGTTCTTCCGCGGTGTCCAGGATTTTTTTCCATCTGCCTGCCGGTTTGTTTATTTCAAAATCCAAAGGTACATCATTCAAGCCAATAAAATATAAATAGGTATCCGCTTTGAATTCCCTTTTTAATACCAGGATTTTATCCGCCGGGTTGGCCGTGATGCTTGATATCATCCTAAACCCGGCATTTTTGCCGGGAAAATGTTCTTTTCTTAGCTTGATCAGGCTTTTATATAACTGGTATAACTGGTGGTGGCCATCTTTTGATAACTTGTCCCAGCGCAACTTGCTGCGGTTAAATGTTTCAATAGATTGTGGGTCGGGTGGTTCTTCTTTCCATTTAAAATCTTTAAACTCGTTTTTACGGCCTTCCCTTACTGCTTGCACGAGCTTTTCGTCGCCATGGTGGATAAAATATTGGAAAGGCTGGTCTTCGCCATATTCTTCTCCCATGAAAATCATCGGCAAATACGGCGACAAGATAACCGTGGCGGCGGCAAGTTTAAGGGCTTCAAACGAGACCAGCGAGGAAATCCGTTCCCCGTACAAGCGGTTGCCGGTTTGGTCGTGGTTTTGAATATAGGCAAGATATTGATCCGGCCGGGTACCGTCAACCCCGTTTCCAAAATGCTTTTTCTTGAAGGGCGAGTATTGCCAGGTATACACGAAAGCATTCTGGTAAGCTTTTTCTAGATGGTCTTTCTCCCCGAAATCCAGGTAATACCCTTCACGTTCACCCGTGAGCAAGGCGTGCAGGGCGTGGTGAAAATCATCGTTCCACTGCCCGTCAAGGCCATGGCCGCCTTTATCAAACGGACGGATAAGCTTTACATCGTTTAACCCGCTTTCTGCAATCAAGTATTTTTTTTGGCCGAGGTTATAAGAAAGTTTGGCTACTTCCTCGGCCATTTCTTTTAAAATGTGTTTGGCCCCGTAATCATAGATGGCATGGACAGCATCCAGCCGTAAGCCGTCAAAATGATACTTATCCAGCCAATACAGGGCATTTTGTATAAAATATTGCCGCACGGGGTCGCAGTATTGGTCATCAAAATTTATAGCATCGCCCCAAAAGGTATTGTACTGCCCGGTAAAATAAGGGCCATAATCGGCCAGGTAATTTCCTTCGGGTCCCATGTGATTGTATACCACGTCCAAAAATATGGCCAATCCTTTTTGATGGCACGCATTTACTAATTTTTTTAACCCCATGGGACCACCATTGGCAAAAGATGGGGCATACGGGTACGTCCCGTCGTATCCCCAATTCCTTTCACCCGGGCATTGTGCCACGGGCATCAGGCTTAGGGCATTTATGCCTGTTTCTTTCAGGTAGTCAAGCTTGTTGATGATAGCCTCGAAAGTGCCTTCTGGTGTAAAGGTGCCAGCGTGCAGCTCGTAAAAAATCAAGTCTTCCTGGGACAGGTTTTCCCAACCTTGGTCTTCCCAATGGAAATTATCGTGATCTACTACTTCTGAAGGGCCATGTACCCCCTCGGGCTGGAAATGGGAAGCCGGGTCGGGACGGGTTTTGCCGTCTACTTCATAAATGTACTTGCTGCCGGCCGGCAGACCGGGAACTTCTTTTTCCCAGAAGCCTGTTTCCAACTTTTCCATGAGAATGGTTTCTTCCCGCGGGCTTTTCAGCAACAGCTTAACAATTTTCGAGAAAGGTGCCCACACGCTGAATTTACATGTGTTTGAATTTATATATCGCGGACCGTGAAACATTTTGTTTATTGATTTAATGGTTTATTGATTAACGCGTAAAACCTTAGTAAAGATCTTTCCCCGGGCATTAGACTTGGTTAGCGAAAGCCACGATACCCAAGGGCGGCAATACCACGTTTAAGGAATACTCCTCTCCATGATATGGCACGGGTGTAGACTCTACGGCCCCAAAATTCCCTTGGCCGCTACCACCATAATGTTTCGCGTCAGTGTTTAGTATTTCTTCCCATGTACAGTTTTCGGGTACGCCCACGCGATAATTATGCCAAGGTACGGGGGTCATGTTGCAAATCACGAACACCATCCTGGATTTGTCTTTATTAAACCGCACGAAGCTAATGATGCTATTTTCCGAGTCGTTAGCGTCAATCCATTTAAAGCCATTCTCGTGAAAATCGTTCTCGTGCAAGGCGGGATAGTCCTTGTACACGCGGTTTAAATCTTTCATGAGGTGTAGCAAGCCCTTGTGATAAGCATGATCCAGTAAATGCCAATCAAGGCTCTGCTGGTGGTCCCATTCTTTCCACTGTGCGAATTCATTTCCCATGAAAAGCAGTTTTTTACCCGGGTGGGTGTACATGTAGCTGTACAACAACCGCAGGTTCGCGAATTTTTGCCATTCATCGCCTGGCATCTTGTTTATGAGCGAGCTTTTACCGTGCACCACTTCATCGTGTGAGATGGACAGCATGAAATTTTCGTTAAAGGCATACCAGATGCTAAAGGTTAACTGGTTATGATGGTATTTCCGGTGAACGGGGTCTTTCGAGAAGTAAGAAAGGGTATCGTGCATCCAGCCCATGTTCCATTTCATGCCAAAGCCCAGTCCGCCCGTGTACACTGGCCGGGTTACCATAGGCCAGGCCGTGGATTCTTCGGCAATGGTTTGCACGCCTGGGAACCTTTCAAAGATGGATTGGTTTAAATCCCTTAAAAAATCGATGGCTTGCAGGTTTTCCCTGCCGCCGTGTTCATTTGGTATCCATTCCCCTTCTTTTCGCGAGTAATCCAGGTACAACATGGAGGCCACGGCATCTACCCGGATACCGTCAATATGGTACTTGTCAAACCAAAAATGGGCACTGCTAATCAAGAATTCCCGCACTTCATTGCGGCCATAATTAAAAATATAGCTGCTCCAATCGGGATGGTAGCCTTGCTTGGGGTCTTCGTGCTCGTATAGATAAGTGCCATCAAAAATATGCAAACCATGCAAATCGCCTGGAAAGTGGGAGGGTACCCAATCCAGGATAATCCCGATATCGTGCTGGTGCAGGGCATCTACCAGGTACATAAAATCCTCTGGCGTGCCAAAACGGCTGGTCGGGGCGAAAAAGCCTGTTACCTGGTAGCCCCATGATCCCGAGAAGGGGTGTTCCATCACGGGCAACATTTCCACGTGGGTAAAGCCATTCTCTTTCAGGTAGTAAACCAATTTTTCGGCCATCTCGCGATAGGTAAGGCTCCGGTTTTCTTCGGGCACGTGCATCCATGATTCAAGGTGCAGCTCGTACACCGAATAGGGCGCATCCAGAGAGTTATGCTCTTCGCGTTTTTCCATCCAATCCTTGTCTTTCCACTGGTAATCAAGTTTCCATACTACTGAACCGGTTTTCGGGGGCACCTCGCTATAAAGGGCAAAAGGATCGGCTTTTTCAACCGAGTAATCACGGGCACTTGATTCAATAAAAAACTTGTATACTGAACCTTTTTTCGCGTTTTCAATGGTGCCTTCCCAAATGCCAGAACCATCCAATCTCGGAATTAATTTATCCTGCCCCTTGGCCCAAGCATTGAAGTCGCCAATCACCGAAACTTGTTTGGCATTGGGGGCCCACACCGAAAAATGCACGCCTGCATCAAGGATTTTTGCCCCGAGTTTTTCGTACAGGCTAAAATGTTTGCCTTCTTTATAAAGATAAACATCAAAATCGCTCAATACCGGATCGGGCTTTTTGCTAATTTGTTTCACATGATCTGGCGTGGGGGCTGTTTTATTTTCGGTTTTGTTCATGCCCATTTTTTTCTTTGTGCCGGTTTTCGGTTTGGCTTGTGTTTTTGTTGTAGTTCTCGCGTTTTTGCTGTTTGTATCGTTTTTTTCCTGTGCCATATTATTTTTCTTTTTCAGTATTCTGTAATATATATTTTAATCCTTGCATGGGTATCGAAATCCAATCAGGACGGTTGTTTAATTCATAACCAATCTCGTACACTGCTTTATCCACTATAAACAGGTTCATGAGCAGTTCAATGTCTTCTTGCTTGTCAGGAATAAATTTGGCTTTCCCGGCCGTTTCCAGGTATGATTTCAGGAAGACATGGGCCACGTGCTTGTACCAGGGTTCAATCCATGGTTGGAAGGTCTCAATATCTTCCGGCCGTATCCTGGTTTGCCTGAAAAAACCATTGTAAATCGCGTAATGGAAAGAACGTAACATGCCGCTCACGTCTTTCAGGGGGCAATATTTCAGTTTTCGGGCCCCGATGGATTTCGAAGGCTCCCCTTCAAAGTCAATGATCAAAAAATCTTTTCCGGTATAAAGTACTTGTCCCAGGTGATAATCCCCATGCACGCGGGTTTTTTGGCTACCAATTTTTTTTTCAAGCCCTTTTTTTATGTAAGTTAAAATTGTATTCTCTTGTTTGATAAGAATATCCACGTCTTCCTTGAATTCTACAGGGATTTTCCGTTTGTTGGCTTTTAACAAGCTCAGGTTTCGCTTCACGCTGGTGCGGATGGCCTGGTTCAAGGATTTTTGATATAACAAGGAAAATGGTTCGGCTTTGAAGTCAGGGTTAGTAGTTGGTGTGGCAAGGGCCAGATGCAATTCCGCCGTTCGTTGCCCAAGCTTTTCAATCATCTCGATAAAGAAATGGTCGGCCAAATCGTTCATTTTTTCGGTTACTTCCTCATCAAATTCGTCTAGCAAGGATTTTGGCATGGCCAAGATGCTTTTTAATTCATCTTTTTTGGACAATACATTGCCAAAATACTGTTCCACGAAACGCCCGGTAAAGTCCCAGGCATCGCCCTCGTTGGAGATAAATTCGGTAAGGATGCCGATGGTCATGGTTTTTACCTTGGGATGGTTGTATTCTATGCCACCGGCGTACAGGGGAATATTGTTGAATTTGGTTTTCTCGGTCAGGAAACGCAAGATATCAATTTCCGGGTTGTCCAGTTCTTCCAGTTTACGATATATTTTTAAGAAAAATTCGTTCTTGTACAAGATGGAAGAATTGCTTTGCTCCACGCCAAGGATTTGAGAAGATTCATATTCTTTTTTTTGATGTATAAACTGTTTCAAGATTTTTCCTTGCGAGGAGGAAACTTCTCCTTTAAACTTGCTTTTTAGTTTGTTTTTATTTTTCAAGACATTAAACAAAATATCATGAAACTTTTTGTCCACGGTGCTTTCATAAATTATCCCGTCGTGCTTGTCAATTTGTAGCTTGGCAATGATCTGGCCAGGATACTCGTTTAGCCGTTCCAAGGCATCTTCTTCTATCGCGAAAGAGATGGGCAAGAGATAAATTTCCGGTTCGCCCGAGTGGTACTCGAGTTCCACGAACAACAAGTGGGATGAAAAATCTTCTCCCTGGTTTAAAAATAACCTGTCAATGATATGTAATTTCCTGATTTTTCGGGTTTTGCTCCTAAACCAACGGGCATTCGAGATGTAATTGGCCAGCATCTTACCTTGTAAAACATGGATCAGCTTAGGGGTCATTCGTTTCCAATCGTTCAGGCTAATGGCCATCTCGTAGGTTTTATCCATCTCGTTGTTTATCTCTTCGGCTTCTTTTTCTTTTTCAAGGGTAAACCAGAAATAATCATAAAACTGGAGGGAAAAGGTATAAGGTGATTTCTCGATTTTAGGGAACTCGTTCATGCTAAATATATCCTTTGGCACGTGGCCAACATAATCTTCCAGGTCGAGGTCAACACTTTGAGATTCTTTTGAAATATTGATCAATACCAACACGGTTTCGTCCTGGTATTCCCTGATAAAGGATAAGACCCGGTGGTTATTGGAGTCAACGAATTGAATGCCCCCCCGGCTAAAGGCTTTAAAACGTTTACGGTGCGCGATCATGCGGCGCATCCACCACAAGAGAGAGGAAGGGTTATGGTCTTGGCTTTCCACGTTGATGGACTCGAAATGGTACTCGGGCTCGATGATAGTGGGCAGGTAAAGTTTTTGCGGGTTGGTTTTCGAGAAGCCCTCGTTCCGGTCGGATGACCATTGCATGGGCGTGCGCACGCCATCCCTGTCGCCCAGGTAATAATTATCGCCCATCCCGATTTCATCCCCGTAATAAATGATGGGGGTGCCTGGCAAGCTAAACAAGAGAACGTTCATTAATTCTATCTTGCGGCGATCGTTTTCCATCAAGGGAGCCAACCTTCTTCGTATGCCCAGGTTAATGCGTTGTTCCGGGTTATTCACGAAACTCTTGTACATGTAGTCGCGTTCCTCATCGGTAACCATTTCAAGCGTCAACTCGTCGTGGTTCCGCAAGAATATGGCCCATTGGCTGCTCTCGGGTATTTCCGGTGTTTGTTCCAGGATATCGGTAATCGGGAAACGGTCTTCCATTTTTAATCCCATGAACAACCGGGGCATCAACGGGAAATGAAAAGCCATATGGCATTCATCGCCATTCCCAAAATAGGCGATAGCATCGTCGGGCCATTGGTTGGCCTCGGCCAATAGCATCTTGTTCTCGTGGTTCTCGTCGATGTATGCCCGTAATTTTTTTAAGAATTCGTGAGTCTCGGGCAAGTTCTCGCAATTGGTACCTTCCCGTTCTACCAGGTATGGCACGGCATCCAGTCGCAAGCCATCTACACCGGTATTAAACCAGAAATCCAACACTCTAAAAACGGCCTGTTGTACCTTGGGGTTATCATAATTTAAATCTGGTTGGTGGTTGTAAAAACGGTGCCAGTAATAGGATTCGGCCACCGGGTCCCAACTCCAGTTTGATAATTCAAAATCCTGAAAGATAATCCGGGCATCGTTGTACTTGTCGGGCGTATCGCTCCACACGTAATAATCCCTCCACTTGCTGGTGGGTTTCGCGTTGCGTGCCCTTTCAAACCACTGGTGCTGGTTCGAGGTATGGTTCAACACAAGTTCGGTAATTACCCGTAAATCCCGTTTATGAGCTTCCCGGATCAAGCGTTTGAAATCGGCCAGCTTACCATAGTCTTCATGAATCCCCGTGAAATCTGAAATGTCGTAACCTCCATCTTTCAATGGTGAGGGGTAAAAAGGCAGTAACCATATAGTATTTACACCCAGGTTTTTGATGTAATCCAACTTGCTGATTAATCCCTTAAAATCGCCAATGCCGTCCCCGTTGCTATCGGCAAAAGCCCTAACGTGCACTTGATAAATGATAGCATCTTTATACCATAAACTATGTTTGGTTTTCTTTTTCTCCATGTTTTGCATGTTTGTTAAGATAATTTTACAAGAAGTAGTCGAAATCAAATTCGGTGCGTACTTTTCTCCTGATCTTGAACACGTGGGCCGGCATGATGCCTGGGTCTATTTCCACGTAATTATGGTGCCCGCTCCACATGAACTGGGCATTGCTGATCAAGTCAAATACCTGGTAGGAAGAATGGCTTTCTAACTCGAAGGGGACATTTGATAAATCGACCCATCCCGAGTGGGTGTGGTAAGGGTCAAGGTTGACGACCACCAGGATAATGTTGTTCATGTTTTCTGAATGCTTGCTGTAGGCTATAAGGTTTTCATTATCAATATGATGGAACAAGAAGGAAGAATTGTTTTGCAATGCTTTATTTTCTTTCCGGATCTTGTTTATCCGGCTGATTATGGGCCTAAGGCTGGGGTGTGAAATAAAGATAGTTTAAGTTACTGCAAGAATTTTTATCAATT
>CAZKIR010000099.1:7013-11232 GCA_964552835.1 uncultured Bacteroidales bacterium | reverse complement strand
TTTATTTCCGTCCCGCCGGGATCATGGACATTGTTGATTATACGGTCGGCAAAAATAAGGATTTATTTTCAAGATTTATATATTTTAACTTTATTTTTTGTTTATGATTTTTGGGTGGTGGATTAAGAAACTGAAAAATATACACGGATCCTGTTTTTTCTGGTTTTGGGATGGGGGTACAATGAAATGCATTTACAAACCGTTTTAATATAACCTGAAAAGAGTTTTAAATTTTCATGTATTTTGATTTGTATGATTCAAATCATAAAACATAAAAAGGAAGCGATCGTAAAAATTAATATACGATCTGCTAAACCTTAAAACATTGGCCAAATGAAAAAAGATCAAAAAAAAATGTTGGAAGAACTGGATATCTTGAGAAATAAGGTCAAGCAATTGCAGGAAGTCCACGGGTATTATCATTATATTATTAATAACATGGAGGATGTGGTATGGATCATGGATGCTGAAACGGCTAAGTTTAAATACATAAGCCCGAGTGTTTATCGATCGCGGGGCTATACGGTCGCGGAAGTGATGGCCCAGTCGATGGATGAGGTTTTTGCCCCTTCTTCTCTCGAGAAAATCAAAAATTGGATGGACGAGAGGATATCTCTTTTATTTAAAGGCGCAACGGGACCGAATACTTACGTGGACGAGGTAGAACAGCCATGTAAGGATGGTTCCATGGTTTGGACCGAGGTTATCTCGCGATACATTCTACAAAGGGATGGCAAAATAGAAATTCATGGCGTATCAAGGGATATTTCAACCCGTAAAAAACAGCAAGGGGAACTAAGTGAAAAAGAACATGCCTTGGAAGAGATGGTTTCAACAAAAGACCGCATTTTGTCCATCGTGGCGCACGACCTCAAAGGCCCCCTCGGCAACATGATGCAGTTGTTGAACCATGTTTTGATGAATTACCAGCGGATCGAAGACCAAAAAAAGAAAGTAATTTTACAAGCCTTGGAAACTTCGGCCCATGCCTCGTATGACTTGCTCGAGAATTTATTGACATGGGCACGTGCGCAAGACAAAAATATAAAGTTACAACCAGCGAAATACAATGTCCTTGAATGGACCGACTCGATCCTTGAGCTTTATTCGCATACCATCTTGCACAAGGATTTGAAAGTATCCCGTGAAATTGATAAAGAATTAATTGCCTTGTTTGACAAGGGGACTATTTCGACCGTGTTGCGGAATATCTTGTCGAATGCCATAAAATTCACGCCCGAGAATGGTTCCATAAAAATCAAAGCATACAAAACCGATCATCACGTGGAAATTCAGGTTAATGATTCCGGGATAGGTATACAACCAGAAGACAAGGAAAGTATTTTTAACCTGAACAAAGAGAAAGTGTCATTGGGCACGGCTGGTGAAAGGGGCTCGGGAATAGGCCTCGTGCTTAGTAAAGAACTGGTAGAAAAAAACATGGGCGAGATTGGTTTTTATAGCAAACCCGAGGAAGGCACCACCTTCTGGATACGCTTGCCACTCTAATTGTTTGTCCATAATGTCCTTATCTGAAAAACAGCTGATTTTTTTTAGTCACTAGCATTTGGGCTTGATTTTTTCCTGAACGAAAAATACATGGACCTTGGTACGGGATCGTTCTGGCCTTATTTGTTAAAATAGCAGGAATTGCCCTCTCACACATCTGCCCCCTAAAGGAGAAGCCCATCACTTCTAGCAGGATTGAAATGGAGAGTGTATGGGTAAACAAATAACGGGTTTTCTTATAAGGTCTTGTTAAAAATAGGCCTACCTATCAAATGTCATTGTTTACGCCTAAAAAATTGAGTAGTTTGCAAACACTATAAAGCAAAAGATTGTTAATAAAAAAAAGTGGTTATGCAAGCATATTCATTCTCCCGCCCCGATAAAGACTTTCGATCTTCCTTGCCCCTTGTTCCTGAATTGAAAGAATGGCCACTGGAGGTTGAAGGCTGGAAAGTTATCGCTGATGAGATATTTTTTCCCGTTATTTTTGATGATGGTGAATTATCCCCTGAATTTAAACAATATTTTAATAATCTTTTGGAAGCCCCTTTCCCGGATTTTTCCTTTCAGTTGAGCATAAAAACCGTGCCCTTGTTAACCGGGGTTTTTTATGGCCCTAAAGAAATCCGGTTATACAGCCACAGGCTTAACCAGGAGTTGTTTCTCCTGCAATCAATTGGTGAACAGTTGGGTAAAAGCAATGAAGCTTCCCGTGCCTTTAGGGAACACGTGAACAAAGTGCAGGCACTTGATGCGGGGCGCTTTCCTACTCATTACGAAATCCTTTGCACCCGGCATCAATTGCCTGATTTTTTAAAAAACGAGGATTATCAAGATATCGTGGACAAGATGGCGCCCTTGACGGATGAACTGCTGTCCTATATCAGCCAATACCGCCCCAACCAGTTTGAGAAACTGACGGACAAGGGCTTGTCCTTAACGGCAACCTATGATTTAATCCGTGTTCACTTGTTGAAATTCGTCGCTATATTGCCTTCCATTGATCATGACAAGAAAGGAACGGAAGTAAAGCGTATCCTTTTAGAAACTTTGCGGCGGCTTGTTTCAGACAACAAGAAAATCATCAAGGCTGGTAACAAGACTTCCTCTAAACCGCTTCCCCCGGGGTTAATTGCAACATTCCGTTTCATCTGCGCCCTGGCCCGTTTATTGCCCCCGGGGGCAGTAGCTGGAATTGTACGTAAAAATATACGGTTCATGGCCAAGCGTTTTATCGCAGGCGAAACCATTGAAAAGGCAGAAGGAAACATCAAAAAACTAGCTTCAACGAAACGTGACGTGACCCTTGATCAACTGGGCGAACTCGTGGTGAGCGAAAATGAAGCCGATCGATACATGCATGGTGTGATCGAGTTGATATACGGGTACAGCAAGCATTACCCGGATCATGACAAGAACCCCTCGGGTATATACAGGGCCAACGTGTCCGTGAAAGTGAGTGCCTTGAGCGATGATTTTAAATCCCTGGATCCCGGGTATACTTACAACAAGGTTGCCCCCAGGTTGAAAAAAATATTGCTGGAAGCTAAGAAAAACCATGTTTTTTTAAATATCGACGCGGAGCATTACCATACGCGCGACATCATTTTTCAAGTATACCGGAAGGTGCTGCTTGATACTGACGAGCTTCAGGATTTTGATGGGACAGGTATCGTGATCCAGGCATATTTGCAAGACGCCTATGAACACTTCCTGGAGGTTTTGGGCCTGGCACGGGAGCGCGGCCTTACCATGCCCGTTCGCCTGGTGAAAGGGGCATACTGGGACGCGGAAACCATCGAGGCCGATGCCCATGGCTTCCCGCCGCCAGAATTTTTGAACAAGGAAGAAACAGATTTAAATTTCCGGATGATCCTGATGAAGATCATGGAGAGCTATCCCCACTTGCAATTGTTGATTGCTAGCCATAATTTTGGTGATCACGTGTTCTCTGAATACTTGCAACGTGAAAAATTTACCGATCATCCTCCCGTGGAACACCAGTGTTTGCACATGACATACGAGGCTTTGAGCACGGGCATGGCCAACATGGGCTGGGTGGTGAGAAATTACGTGCCGGTAGGTAGCTTGATCGTGGGCATGGGCTACCTCGTGCGGCGCATCATGGAAAATTCTTCACAAGTGGGCGTGCTCACCATCATGCGTAGCCACAGGAAAAAAGAAAGTTTAGTAGACGCCTCCCAGGTTTTAAACCAGAAAAAGGAAAATGGGAAAATCAACACGGGCATAACCGCGAGTTCCTTTACTGGAGAATTTTTAAACGCGCCCATGGCACGCTTGTACAATCCATGGGAAGGCCGGCATTTGGCCGGGTATTTGGAAGTTTTCCGGGATAGCTTTGGTAAAGAATATCCAAATGCAAGTTTTCAGGTTTCCGGAGAGCATGAAAAAGTGATAAGTTCTTCAGACCCTGGCATCACCGTGGGAAAAATCCAGTGCGCGACACCCGGGGATGTCGAAAAAGCCGTGCAATGGGCCCACGAAAAATACGTGGAAGGCACTTGGGCAAAAGCCAGTTGGCAGAAACGGTCCTCGGTGCTTGCCCACGCCGCGTCCATCATGATGAGGCGACGGGCAGAGTTGGCTTCATTAATCGTGTACGAGGCTGGTAAAGTAATGAAAGAAGCCATGGCCGACGTGGACGAGGCCATTGATTTCTTGAATTTTTATGCCCGCGAAGAAGGCAGGT
>CAZKIR010000099.1:6314-7003 GCA_964552835.1 uncultured Bacteroidales bacterium | reverse complement strand
ACTGATAAGCCGTGGGGTCGTGGGCGTTATCAGCCCGTGGAATTTCCCGGTAGCTATCTCCACGGGCATGGTGGCTGGTGCTTTAGTGGCAGGCAATCATGTTATTTTAAAATCGGCTTTGAACACGGCCCTGGTGGCACAGGAAATGGTAAATATTTTTCATGCCGCCGGTATCCCCGGCGGGGCATTGATTCATTTGCCAGGGAGGGGTTCAAAAGTAGGCCAGCCCCTGGTAGAACACGAGAAAGTAGCCATGATCGTCTTCACCGGGAGCAAGGAAGTAGGTAGTATGATAGGAAACCGGGTGGGCAAGAGAATTTATCATAATCCCTTGTACCACCTGGAATACCCCGCTAAGGCCATTACCGAGATGGGTGGAAAAAACGCGGTGATAGTAACAGAAAATGCCGAGCTGGATGAAGCCATGGCCGGGATTATTTATTCGGCATTCGGTCATGCGGGCCAGAAATGTTCCGCGGCCAGCCGGGTCATCGTGTCAAACAAGATCAAAGAAAAACTCCTGGAACGGCTGGGCGAGGCCGCTCGAGATATTCAAGTGGGGCCGGCTTACGAGTTAAAAACAGCTATCAACCCACTGATTTCTGAAAAAGAAAAAAACAGGCTGTGGAAGCAAGCTGAAGAAATAGAAAAAGAGGCCCGTGAATTCGGGGGCAAGGTCATCACGAATC
>CAZKIR010000099.1:0-6304 GCA_964552835.1 uncultured Bacteroidales bacterium | reverse complement strand
CGGGTGAAAGAAGAACTTCCGGGCTTTTGCGTGGGGCCTATGGTGGTTGAAATCCCCAAGGACAGGATTTATCACGAGGAAAGTTTTTGCCAGTTGGAATTGTTTGCCCCGGTGGTACACGTGATTGGTTTTGATACCCTGGAGGAAGCATTGGATATTTACAATTCGGTTGAATATGGCCTCACGGGTGGCGTGTATAGCCAATCACAAGATGACATCGATTACCTCATGGCCCGCGTGGAAAACGGTAACGTGTACGTGAACCGGGGGATTACGGGTGCCCGGGTAGGTGTCGAGCCTTTCGGCGGGTTCAAGATGTCGGGCACAGGGCCAAAAGCTGGTAGCAGGCTATACGTGCCGGCATTTCATGTTGTGCCAAATCGGCAACTGGTGAAAAAGGCAACGGCCAGGAATATATCAGCACAACAAGCCATGGCATTTGACGGCCTGGCATGGCCAAATGGACAAAGCCTTGAAAAACGGCTGAAAATACTGGAAAATGCATGGGACATCTTGTCATGTGAACTGAAAAGCAAAATGCAAAGTATTTCTGATCCGGAAATCTACACGAAACGGATCGATGAGTTTGTTACCTGCTCACGCACCATGCTTTCAGAATTCTTGTACCAACCGCACCCTAATCGTGATATCCCGGGGCAGGAAAGTTACGACGATTATTCGATGATAAAAGAAAATACCGTGATGATAAGCCAGGAAGGTGTCCCGGATTTGCCCGTGATGCTAAATGTCCTCTCGGCCTTGGTGACCGGTTCAGGATTGACCATTTTGGCCCTGTCGGAAGAATCCCATGTATTTTGGGTGCACATGCTATCGGTTCCTGGTTTGCCGGGCAGGAGCGTGAAACTTTACAAGGCCAACCATCAAACGCTACAATCCGCGCTGGACGAACCATTTATCCAGAATATAATCCTGGATGTCCCCAAGGAAGAATTGCCCGGTATCTTGCAATGGATTTATCCTGAAAAATTCCATGAAAAACGCACCCGGCACCTGCTCACGGTATGGGATGCCCCCATGGCAAATGTCCCGGGCGATTACCTCGTGCAATTCCTTAACGTCCGTTCCATGGCCATAAATAACATGCGGTACGGTGCCCCGCTAGAACTTGACCTGGATGGATAGGGTAACAAATTGTCATTCCGGGCGTGGCCTTCGAAGAAATTAATTGCATGCTTTATTGATGGCAAGGTGTTCAATTAAGTATGGGCCTGCCTCGCCAACTGGGCTCAGCTGCTTATGTTTGTAAACCTATTATAATCAGTACAAAGCAAACCTGTGTATAAGGTAGCCACCTCTACATCACGGGTTAATCCCGGTAACCTTATCACCTACCTCGAAAGGCTCTTGAATGCCCAAAAGCCGCATCAAATAGGCAGCCAAAAAATTCAGGGGCATGATGTTTACCAGGGGGGATACCTCGTTGGGCAAATGGGCCGATTCATTGATCTCGTGGATTAAGGCCCCGGCTTTTTCCATTTCTTTTACCAGGTGCTTGCTCCTCTCGTATACCGGACCGGGTTGATGTATAAATATCAAGTGGCTGCCTTTGGCTGTTTCTTTTGGCCCGTGATCATAATCCGGTGTGGTCATGGCAATAAATGGCAGGCGTGTACTTTCTGATAGGATCAAGGCGGCTTGCCGTGCCGTGGCCTCTTCTTGCCCGTTGCCGATGATATACACGCCCTTGAAGGTCGTGTTTTTTATTGATTCCATGATGCTTTCAGCCATTTCATGGCCCCTTTCATCATAGCGTGCCATGGCGCCTGGGTATTGCTTAATGGCTGGCCAGGTATTTACTTGATGCCCATTGTACAAGGCAATCAAGGTATTAATATAACTTTTCGTTGAAGAGAAATGTTCAGGTCCGCAACGGATTTCGACCAGCTCGCTTGCTTCCTGGCCAATCGGGCTGTCCGCCTCGTTGGTTATGGCCACGTACCATTCTAACCTTTCCTTGCACCACACGGTTTCAAGGCTTTTCCCCGATTGCGATATCAAAACGGCAGTGCCTAGTTTTAGGTTCTTATGCTGATAATAATAAAAATCCGCAGCGCTTTGTGGAATCACGGGCAAATTCATGGTTTTCATGGAATATGCAGCGTAAAAAGAAGACCCCATGCCCAGGTAAGCAACCCTACCAGGTAATTGGATTTCCTGGTTATGATAATAACAATTTTTAGCCCGTTCAGGGATTTCTTTAATCTCATTGATCATGCTCATGGGGCAATACACTTTTTTAACTCCTTTTTGACAGGATTATTAATCTATTCCTGTAACCAGCTAGAGGCTTTTTCTTCGTCTTTAAAATATTGGACCGCCCGGTTTTTCTCGCCAAAAGAAGCCCTCGTGGCTTCAAACGATATATTTACGAAAATATTCTGGGGCACTATCAAAGCAATTTTATCAATCCGGGGGTTTAAAAACTTTGATAATAATAAATTTTGAAACCACTGGTAGTTTTCCGGGGTATAAAAATATTCACAGCCCGAGAGGTTAATCAAAAGCTTGGAGGTATTTGTTTTTTGAGAAATTTCATTGATTAATTTCAACTCGGGTTCATATCCTTCGTCGGCCAAATTTTCGCATTCTTGTTTCCAGTCCACCTGGATTTTGCCATCCTTGCTTTTTATGTCAATTAATTGATTTTCAAATATTTTTTCCATGATAGCGGTTTTTTGGTTAAGGGATAAAATATATCAATAATTAAACAAAATTGTTGGCGAATAGTTTTTTATTAGCCAACCCTTTATCATACTTTTACAATCAAATTTTCATGCAAACCTTTTTATCATTACATGAGCAGTTTTGGTTGTCCGCACTTTGATGGGGAAAAATGCCGCTTGAAAAAGGGCTATTGCAAGCCCGGAACCGGAAAATGTATCCTGAAAGGAAAAATCGAACCCCCGCCCAAGCCAAAAAAATGATTTTTTTTTTAACGATTCCAGGCAAATTCGTTAGGATTAAAACAAATCCTCTGTTTATCCGGCTTTATTTTTCCCGATTAATTGAAATAGATTGAAGTTTAACAAGCTGGTTTGTTATTTTATTCATGTTGGACTATTTTTGTAAATTAAATATAAAGCGGTAATAATCAGGTGATTGTTTTTTTAGAATGGACGGTATCACGGCTAACAATCAAGTTATAACCCGCTTAATCAAAGAATGGGTTCCCGGGCAAGGCAATGAGGGTTGGAATAAATGATCCTGCATTTTTTTAAGGCATTTTAGATGGCTCCTGGATAAAATTGAAGAATTAATAAACGAGATTAAAATAGAGAAAAAGTGAAAAATTTGCACAAGTTGGACTTACCGGAGTGGATCATCGATTTATTTGAATCCGCGAAATCATTTAAAATTTATAACTCGCACGAGGAATTATACAATTTAGCCATTAACGGGGAAGAAACTTTTGATGTAAAATACCCGGTGGATGGTAAAGAATTTATTGAAGCCCAGGTGGCCAGGGTACGAAACGGGCTTTCGGTGAATTATACCGAACCATACATGCGAAGACGTGACCCTGATTGCCTTTTAGTGGCCGATACTAAATATACCGACAAAGAGCGTTTTCGGGATCGTTTCGGGTATGATTTTGAGCCCTTGCGTTCCGATACCTTTAAATGGCTCAAGGAACAGGATCTTGCCATTTTCTTCTTCAAGGCAGGCAACGATATGTTAGATACCGGGGTTATGGTAGTGGCCCCCGCGAACGCCGGGTTTTTCTCGTTTGGTTTGTCATTATTGCAAGGGATTGTTGACCTTAACGAGGTAGAAGGAAATTTTAATTTGAAAGGCATCGCATACGTGGCGCCTCCTTTCAGGCATACGTGTTTTGACGGGAAACAAGTAGTAGTGCATAACCGGCGAGATGATTTTTACGAATTGTTTTCGTTTAACTTGTACCCGGGGCCTAGCGCCAAAAAGGGAGTTTATGGTATGCTTATACAAATGGGCGAAGAAGAAGGATGGGTGGCTACCCATTGTTCTACCGCCCAAATATTGAGCCCTTATGATAACATTACCACGTTCATGCACGAGGGGGCCAGTGGCGGGGGCAAAAGCGAGATGCTACAAACGATGCACATCGAAGATGATGGCAGGGTTACGATTGGAAAAAATACCGTTACCGGACAAGAAAAACATATTCCTATCCCCCAGGCTTGTAAAATTATGCCGGTTTCAGACGATATGGCCCTTTGCCACCCCAAGATACAGAAGAATAACGGCCGGGTATCGGTCGTGGACGGTGAATCTGCCTGGTTCGTAAGGGTTAATCACATTAATGGGTATGGCAAGGATCACATGCTTGAAAGAGTTACTATCCACGCGCATGAGAAATTAATGTTTATAAGCATCAATGCCGAACCCGATAGCACGGCATTAATCTGGGAACATACTGAAGATGAGCCAGGAGTGCCTTGCCCAAACCCCCGGGTTATCCTTCCACGAAAATCAGTGCCAAATAGTGTGAATAAACCAGTTTCTGTTGATGTAAGAAGTTTCGGGGTAAGGACACCACCTTGTACCAAGGAAAAACCAACTTACGGGATTATTGGCATATTCCATACTTTGCCCCCCGCCCTTGCTTGGCTTTGGAGGCTAGTGAGCCCCCGGGGGCACGGCAACCCGTCCATTGTTGACAAGGATGCCATGGGCAGCGAGGGGGTTGGTTCATACTGGCCTTTTGCCACGGGCAGTAGGATAAAGCAAGCTAACTTGCTGCTCGATCAATTCGTTCAGCATAATAAAACATTGTATACCCTCACCCCAAACCAGCATGTTGGTGCCTGGGAATGCGGGTTCTTTCCTCAATGGATCATGAGGGAATACCTGACCCGCAGGGGAAGTGCCAAATTATCAAAAAACCAGTACAAACCTGCCCGGTTCTCCTTATTAGGGTATGAACTGAACAACTTGACCCTTGAAGGGGTCGAGATTAACGAGGGGTTCCTAAAGGTATACATGCAGCCAGAAGTTGGTGTAGAAGGGTATGACGCCGGGGCGATAATCTTACATGATTTCTTTAAAAAACAATTGAAAGTTTTTGATTCCTTGGATTTGGCGCCAACGGGCAAAAAGATAATTGAATGCTTCTTGGACAAGGGCCAGGTTGAAGATTACCAGTCGCTTATTTGATAGAACGGATCGAGCGGTTTTTTGCTTGATGCAATAAAGCTGCCCGGCCTGGCAATATCTAGAAAAAAATCTTATCTTCGGGTTTCTATACAAGCTATTTTGATGAGATATATTCTATTATTTGTTTTATCATGTAACTTGCTTGTTGGGCAAGTGGATGCCAGCAAAAAGTATTGGTTTTTTTTCAAGGACAAAGGGGCTGCCTCGGATTTTTTTAATAATAATAACGATTGGTATGATCTGCCCGTGGCTTCTGAATACCTGGATCAAATCAGGTTGGTAGCTGATTCGCTTGGCTACGCTAGCCCATGGTTAAATGCCGTGGTAGCATGGGTAGGCTACAGGTATTTACCAGATATCAACGCGATGCCATTCGTGCGGGATACCCGTCTTGTCTCTTCTACATCCCGTGCCCACCGGGTAGGTTTTAATGAAAACATGCCCGAGGGATACCCGGGATTGGCCCATCAACAATTGGATACCCTGGGCAAAACTTTTTTACAGGCCCGGGGATTGGATGGAAAAGGCATTCGTTTGGCTATTTTTGACGCGGGCTTCAGCGGAGTAGATAAAAGCCCTGTTTTCGCACATTTACGGGCTAATAACCAAATCGTGAAAACCTATGATTTCGTGAAGGGGAAGGAAGACGTGTACCATACTTCACTGCACGGGGCCATGGTTTTGTCTTGTATCGCTGGCAAAGCAAAAGATACCCTCTTGGGATTGGCAACGGGCGCTCAGTTTTTACTGGCCCGTACCGAAACCTTTACTGAAGGAATATCAGAAGAAGAAAATTGGGTTGCAGCCATGGAATGGGCCTCGAAAAACGGGGCAAATATTATTAGCAATTCCCTGGGATATACTTATCACCGATATTTTGAGCATGAAATGGACGGCCAAACAAGCCTGGTGGCGAAGGTGGCCAATATTGCCGCGAGAAAAGGGATATTGGTAATTAGCTCTGCTGGAAATGATGGTACTAGCCGCTGGGAATTTATCAGTACACCTGCCGATGCCGATAGTGTTTTGGCCATTGGGGCTATTGACCCGGGAAAAGGATACCATATTTCTTTTAGTTCGTTTGGCCCCACGGCGGATATGCGATTGAAACCTAACCTCACGGCTTTTGGGCAAGCAGTGGTAAGTG
>CAZKIR010000098.1:0-11328 GCA_964552835.1 uncultured Bacteroidales bacterium | reverse complement strand
CGTGGGTGCTACCGTTGCAAACAACGTTACCCAGAAAGATTACGCGCACGATGTGGTTTTGCTGGATGTAAAAGAAGGCCTGGCAGAAGGGAAAGCCTTGGATATTTGGCAGACTTCGGCCGTGAAGGGGTTTAGCACCCGGATTACCGGGGTAACAAATGATTATTCAGTTACCAGGGATTCGCACATCGTGGTTATTGCCTCTGGAAAACCACGAGTACCAGGTATGAGCCGTGACGATCTCGTGTCGACCAACGCGAAAATCGTTCAGGCTGTTACCCGTCAAGTCATTGAATATTCTCCCGATGCTATCCTTATCATTGTTTCAAACCCGCTTGACGCGATGGTTTATACCGCGGTCAAAACCAGCGGGAAAGACCCCAAGGAGGTGATAGGGATGGCCGGTATATTAGATACAGCCCGTTACAGGGCTTTTATCGCCACGGAACTTAATGTTTCCCCGGTGAGCGTGAAGGCATTGTTGTTAGGCGGCCATGGCGATGCCATGGTCCCTTTGCCGCGCTTTACCACGGTAGGGGGAATCCCCATTACCGAGTTAATTGAAAAAGAACGGCTTGATCAAATTATCCAGCGTACCCGCGAGGGCGGTGGCGAACTGGTCAAGCTCATGGGCACTTCGGCCTGGTATGCCCCTGGTGCTGCCACGGCCCAAATGGTCGAGTCCATCGCGCTAAGCCAAAATTTGTTGGTGCCCGTCTGTACCCGCCTAGATGGCGAGTTTGGGCTCGAGAACGTGTACATGGGGGTCCCGGTTATCATTAGCCGGTGCGGTGTGAAACAAATCGTGGAATTAAAATTGAACGAACAAGAAAAGGCTGCCTTGTACAAATCGGCTGAATCCGTGAGGGAACTCATGGCCTCGTTGGACAAGATGAACTTGTTTGGATTATAGACTGGGCTCATTTATAAATTTTACAGGTAAAATCGGGTTTTTGTAAACAAAAAGTATTGGCCCCTTGTTAATGGATATTAATTATATTAACCATTTAAAATTATAATTATGGCAGTACTAGTAGGAAAGAAAGCACCATTATTTCACTCGAAAGCGGTGTTGAACGGGGGTGAAATAGTAGATTATTTTTCGTTGGAACGATACCTGGGCAAAAAGTACGTTGTTTTTTATTTTTACCCGGCGGATTTTACTTTTGTATGCCCAACTGAAATTTTGGCTTTTCAGGATAAGTTAGGCGAGTTTGAAAAAAGAGATGTAGCTGTTGTTGGTTGTTCCGTTGATTCAGAATTTTCCCATTGGAAATGGCTTAACACCGAATTGAATGATGGTGGGATTAAAGGGGTTACTTACCCCTTGGTTGCCGACCTCTCGAAAACCATTTCGGAGAATTATGATGTGTTGGCCGGCCATTACACTATGAACGATGATGATGAGGTAATATTTGAAGGGATCCCTCAATCGTATCGCGGTTTGTTTTTGATTGATAAACAAGGCGTTGTAAGGCACCAGGTAGTGAATGACATGCCCTTGGGAAGGAACATTGAAGAAGTTTTGCGCATGGTAGAAGCCCTGCAGTATTATGAAAAGCACGGTGAGGTTTGCCCCGCCAATTGGAAAGAAGGCGATAAAACTTTGAAAGAAACCCAGGAAAGTATTGCCAGTTACCTGGGTACCCGATAAAACCTAACTTGTATTATAAATAGTACAGGCTAAAGTGATGTTGCTACAAGCAACGTCACTTTTCTATTTTAACTGGATTAAATAGGTTAGGGAGAGTACTCGAAGGTATAGTTTATACCGGCTTTGAATATAAACCCCATGCCTGTCCTTCCATTTTCGTTATATTGTAAGATAAGCAGGTGTTCTGCATGCTCCCTGTTTCCCAAGAACAGACCGTAACCCGTGTTAATATCAAAAAACAAATTTTTCACGATACGGGTTTGTATGCCCGCGCCCAGGTAGTGTTCAATAGAAATAAACCTTTCCGCACCTAACACCCCATTTTTATGTACTAGGTCTTTATCAATCCTTTTTCCATAATGATTATACACGAAAGTATAATTCAGGTAAGGACGAAATTGTTTGTCCCTGGATTTATTGTAGGAAAGACCGTTCATGTTGACTAAATAGTACTTGTAAGCGAAACTTCCACCAGACAATAAGCGTTTGTCATTTTTAAAAACCAGGCCGGCTTCGATGGCGCGTTTTGAGTTTTCCAGGTAAGTATTTAACATGAAATATGGTTTGCTATTGTAACCCGAGAATACTTGGTAGAAATTAAAACCATAAAAATCCGTGGTGTTTTTCCAATCTGCCTTCGTGTCATTTGGAAATATTAGAAATATAAGAATTGCCGATAATATCAACCGTCCCATTTTTATGCCTCCTTTTTTTATCGTCTTGTTTTATTATACGCATGGAAACGGGTACGGTTAATGAAATTTGTATGAGCTTTGTTAATGATAACAGGTGATTTGGATCACCCTGGTTAGCAAAGCCTGGATAAGACAGGGTTTTTATTTTAATTCTTTTGATCCTGCCATGAATTTAAGGTAGTCTAATGCCCGATTAAAAAGATACAGGGAATTTTATGCAAGTTTGGTTTTTGTTTTTTCCATTTATCCAGGGGCAGGGTTTTGATAAGTTCACCTGGTGTTTGAAGGTTCGCGGCAATGCAGAGCAAGGTCCCGGGATGGCAGTTTTTAACAAGGTCTTCCAGTAAGTTGTTGTTCCGGTAAGGGGTTTCAATAAAAATTTGGGTTTGATGGGCAGATTGAGATATTTTTTCTATCCGCTTGATGGTTTTTATCCTTTCGTTTTTTGGAATGGGCAAGTAACCGTGAAAACAAAATGATTGCCCGTTTAAGCCCGAGGCCATAAGAGAAAGAAAAACAGACGAGGGGCCAACCAAGGGCACTATTTCGATATTTTGTTGATGGGCAAGGCGTACGATGGTGCTTCCTGGATCGGCCACGCACGGTAAGCCTGCTTCTGATAGCAAGCCCATGTGGTTTCCTTGTAAGAGGGGGGCAAGCATGCCCGCTTTTTCTTCTTCTGGGGTATGTTTGTTGAGGATTTGAAATTTCAGGTCATCAACAGGGGGTTTTATGCCCATTGAAATAAGCATTCGCCGGGCTGTCCTTTCTTTTTCCACGATATAGTAACGGATGGATTGGATGAGTTCCTGGTTGTAACCAGGTATGGCTTTTGAAAGCGGGGTTTCGCCAATGGTAGAAGGGATTAAGTATAATTTTCCTTGCCCTGGGGTTTGTTTTTTATCTTTTTGCATGAATCATATTGGGTATTTGGATGAGCGAATATAAATAAAAAATCTTTGATGCTCCTCGCGGTGGATAATTCATAATATTCCTTTATTTTTGAACAAAACCAAGGAGGTAAATCGTGAGAGTGACATTTTTAGGCACGGGCACTTCCCAAGGGGTACCAGTAATTGGTTGCCACTGTGAAGTTTGTAAATCTACTGACCCGAGAGATAAAAGGTTGCGGTCATCAGTACTGATCCAGGTTGATAACATCAATTTTGTAATAGACACCGGCCCGGATTTCCGGCAACAAATGCTCGACCATGGGGTCGAACAGCTTGATGCCATCCTGTATACACATGATCACCGCGATCACATAGCGGGGCTTGATGATATAAGGCCTTTTAATTTCGCGCAAGGGGCGGCAATTGATATATACGCCGAGCGGCAAGTACAAGAGTCGCTACAAAGAGACTTTTCTTATATTTTTTCGGAAAATAAATACCCGGGCATCCCCGAGGTGAAGTTTCACACGATACATACCGAGCCCTTCCGACTGGGCAGTACCCGGGTGGTCCCCGTCCGCTTGATGCATTACAAGTTGCCCGTCCTGGGTTTTCGGGTCAAAGATTTTACCTACCTCACCGATACGAACTTTATTCCACTGGATGAGAGGGAAAAACTCGTTGGCACGAAATACCTGGTAATAGATGCCTTGCGCAAGCAAAAACACATTTCACATTTTTCCTTGCAAGAAGCCTTAAAAATTAGCGAAGAACTAGCGCCCCGGCGGACTTATTTTATCCACATGAGCCATCGAATGGGTTTGCACGATAAAGTGCAAAAAGAATTGCCTAAAGGGGTTGAGTTGGCTTTTGATGGCTTGGTATTGGACATGTAATATTTTTTCTTGTAATTACCCGAGTTCGCTTAGTACTTTCACGATCTTGTCGCTTTTGATGCTTACTATCCGGCCATCCAGTTCAATGATCTTGTCGTTCTTGAATTCGGAAAGGGTACGGATAAAGCTTTCTTTCGTGGTAGATGCCAGCTCAGCCAGTTCTTGCCGGGTAAGGGGGAATTCGAACCGTGAGCTCCCGTATATGGTTTCTGAAAAATATAGTAGAATCTCTGCTATCCTGCCAGGTAATTGTTTTTGGGTTATATTGATTAATTTGTCAAAAATCTGCAGGCCGTCCAGGCTTAGCTGGTGCATTAACTCCAGTGCAAAGCTTCCATTGCCGCGGATTATTTCCTTGAAAACCTCCCCGTCCACGAACGTGACCAAGGTTTTTTCAACAGCCGAAGCCGAATATTGGAAAATATCTTCCCCGAACACCGATATGAGCCCGATATATTGGCCAGGTTTGGTTAATTTTAGTATCATGATTTTCCTGTTCCTGCTCTCTTTAAAAATTTTTACCAGGCCGGATTTCACGAACATTATATGAGAAATAGGGGTGTTTTGCCTGAAGATAATATCTTTTTTATTATACTCAACCACGTGACTATGTTTGTTAATAAGGTCAATTTCTGTTGGTTTAAGACAATCATAATCCGGCAACGAACATATATCCTTTTCTTCCATATCCAGGTTTCCAGTTTAACCAAATAATAATTATTTATAGCCTGTTATAATCATAATTCTTGTTAAAAATAATAAATGTTCTGGTTATTTACCATATTCCCATAATAAAATCATAACAAAAAGAAACCCCACCGGTTATTCTCAAATTATAAAACGAATAAATTGGTGAGCTAAATCATCGTAATTGCTATTCTATCTCATGGCAAATATTGCAAACAAAAAGATAATCCCCCGTAATTATAAATAAACATAATTTGCTTAGTCATGGCACCTGAAACAAAAAACAAAGTTTTGATCGTGGACGACTCCTACACGAATGTAGTCCTCCTAGATGCCATCCTTCACAAGGAAGGATTTGAAACGGATTCTGCTATTAGCGGTAAAGAAGCGCTTGAATTGATAATGGGCGATCAAAAACCTGCTTTAATCCTGCTTGATTTGCACATGCCCAATATTTCCGGGTTAGAATTTCTTAAAAAATTACGGGCCAACAAGGGCAATGAACATATCCCGGTTATCGTGGTATCTGCCGATGATGCAGCCAAGCGGATGAGTGCAACAATAGCGGCCGGGGCCAATGATTATATCCAGAAACCCGTGGATATTCAGGGTTTATTAAAAAAGGTGAACTATTATTTACAAGTATAGCATAGGCTTGTAAAGCCAGGACAGGGCAAAGGCCTTGTTGCCGGGTTTTGTTTTTTATCGGGTATTGAACGTGGAGCGAAGGATTAAACATCAAGCACCCAATACTAAACAACCCTATAGCCTCGTGAAGGTAAAAAATACGAGAATATGATTAATAACTTAAATCTTAATACATGTTATTTTTAAACTTGACAAAAAAAAGCACGAATAGGTCTATCGGGCTGAAATACATTATTGTTATGAAGGAGAGCCCGAAAAAGAAAGAAGTGGAAAAAAAATATCAATTCAAATAATTTTTTGAAATCAAAAAAAAGTTTTATCTTCATATTCAAAAATTTTTACCATGGAGATAAAAGGATCTGCCGTTAAATCAATCAAGGAATACGTTCAAAGAAAGCATCCCGGGCAATATAATAGCTGGGTAAATTCCTTGCCAGAAGAATCGAAAAAAATTATTTCTTCCACCATTTACGCCACGAATTGGTACCCTATCAGGGATGCTGCCGAAGTCCCCACTTCCAAGCTTGGCGAGCTTATTTTTCAATCCCCCTTGAAAGGCGCCTGGGAATCCGGGCGTTATAGTGCAGAAATGGCGCTTAGTGGTATATACAAGGTTTTTGTTAAAGCCCTTAACCCGGCTTATATTATTCAACGGGCCAGTAAAATTTTGCCGACTTATTACAAGCCCTCTGAAATTGTCGTGGTAGGCAAGGGGGATAAAATGGTAAAACTGCATATCACTGATTTTCAAAATATGAATAAAATCCTTGAAAACAGGATATGTGGTTGGATTGAAAGGGCATTGGAAATTTCTGGATGCCAGGGCGTGCAAATTAATATTATTACATCCATTACCGATGGCAACGATGTAAGCGAGATAGAAATAAACTGGAATTAGTCGGTTTTGTATATCAATTGGGCATTACGCTGACCTTAAATTTTTCTGAAATTTTATTTTTTCCTTTGAGCCAAACACCAGAATTGTTTTATTTGTACTTTCTGTTTTGATAGGGCATGTATTCAGTGTGTGCCTTTAAATGTATTGTAGGTTAGTAAATAATTTTAACATGGAAATAATGAAAAAATTAACTCTTTTCTTGCTTGGTTTGACCATGCTTGTAGCATGTAAACAAGATTATGCAAAAAATGCAGCTAATAATGAAAGTGACAAGCCCAAGAACATAATCCTCTTGATCGGCGATGGCATGGGCCTTACCCAGCTATATGCCGGCTATACCTATAACCAGGGTAAATTAAACATAACCCGTTTTCCCGTTGTTGGGATTCAAAAAACTAATTCCTTTGATGATTACATTACTGGTTCTGCCTCGTCAGGAACAGCTATTTCATCAGGAAAGAAAACAAATAATGGAATGATCGGCATGGGGCCAGATACTACCCGGCTTGTTTCTATTCTTGAACTGGCCGATAAAAATGACCTGGCCACCGGTATTATTAGCACGAGCGCGGTAACCCATGCTACCCCGGCTTCTTTTATCGCGCACCAGGTAAGTCGGCACATGTACGAGGAAATAGCCGCTGATTTCTTATCGGTTGACGTGGATGTCGTTATCGGTGGGGGAAAGGATCATTTTACCAAGCGGAAAGATGGGTTGGATTTAACCGATAGCCTTGAAAAAATGGGATACGGGATTTATACCGCGTTGGAAGATGTCCCACTTGAAGAGGAAAAAATATATTGTTTCACGGCGCCGGGCCATAACCCAAAATATACCGACAACCGGGGCAACATGCTCCCTGATGCTACCCGGAAAGCATTGGATATCCTTGGTCAGGATGAAAACGGTTTTTTCCTTATAGTGGAAGGATCACAAATAGACTGGGGCGGGCACGATAATAACACGGATTATATCGTGAACGAGGTAATTGATTTTGATAATGCCGTTGGTGTTGCCCTGGAATATGCCAAAGAAAAAGGGAACACCCTTGTCATCGTGACCGCGGATCATGAAACCGGGGGCATGGCAATCAACAATGGCAATATCGAAACTGGCCAGGTAGAAGGGGCATTTACTACCGGAGGGCATACCGGGGTTTGGGTACCCGTGTTCACTTATGGGCCGGCGGCCATTGATTTTTCTGGTTTTTATGAAAATACAGACCTTTTTGTTAAGATGAAAAAGGCCTTTTCTTTTTGACCTTTTCCGGTTTTTGCCCGGTCATGTTCTTGCCCCGGGCATTTTTTTTCTTCCGTACAGAATACCCGAAGTGCCCGATGTATTCTCCCGTTTTGTAATATTTTCCATGAATAAAACAGATAGGCTTCATTTTTTCAAAATGAAAAGCACCGGTGTCGGGATCCAGGAATTGCTTGCCTGCCTGTACACCGACGATCTCAGACAAGAACATGTGGTGGGAATCCAGTTCAATAATTTCCCGTACTTCGCACTCCATGTTCACGGGCGATTCCTTGATGAATGGGGCATTTACCCTTTCTGACGGAACGGGCGTGAGGTTCATTTTCGAGAATTTGTCATGATCCCGTCCTGAACGGACCCCGCACCAGTCAGTGGCAAATGCCAGTTTCTCGGTGGTAAGGTTTATTACAAAAGCACGGTTTTGCTTGATAATATTATATGAATGCCTTTCGGGACGGACAGATATTGAACACATGGGTGGGTTGGTGTTCACGATGCCGGCCCAGGCAATGGTAATGATATTGTACTCCTCTTGTTTGCCCCCGCAGCTTACCATCACGGCCGGAAGGGGGTACATTATCGTGCCGGGTTTCCATTCAATTTTTCTCATAGTACAGGTTTTGTAATAGGATGTTGTCCCGCACCGCGGCACGGGACATGTCATGTTTTGTAATTGGTTGTTGTGCCCTTTTACTCATTCTGGTTCACGGTATTTACCATCGCGGGGCTTGTCTAGTTTATTTTCTATTACCGGATGTTTTTTATCCTGGTACGGCTTGTCATATGACGGCTGTTCAAGCCCCGGTTCATGAACAGGCAATAATAGAAATAAATTTCTTGATATAAAAATATAACTATCAATAATTTAATAAAATATACTGCCATTTTGTCTTTGTTTTTTGGGGCGTGTACGACATTTTGTCTTAAAAGAGTTGATGGGTATCCTTGGCAGATTATTTGTTTCACTTTGTTCGAAAGCATTGTAAAATATAAAAAAAATCGTATATGAACCTGAACAACTTTACCATAAAAGCCCAGGAAGCCATTCAGCAAGCTTTTACAATTGCAGCCGGGAACAACCAGCAAGCAATTGAAAATGGCCACTTGATGAAAGGGTTGCTTACCACGGCAGAAAACGTGAGCAGTTTTCTTTTAAAGAAATTAAACGTGAACCTGGCAAATTTTGAAACGGTACTGGAAAAAATCATCGAATCCTATCCCAGGGTCTCGGGCGGGGATCCCTATCTTTCCCGGGAAGCAAATAAAACCCTCCAAGACGCGTTGAAATATGCCAAGGAATACGGGGATCAATTTGTTTCTGTTGAACATATTTTATTGAGCCTGTTGTCTGGCCACGATAATGTTTCCCATATGATGAAAGATAGTGGGATAGCCGAAAAAGAGTTAAAAGCTGCTATTAATGAATTGCGAAAAGGCGATAAGGCTGATACCCAAACAGCTGAAGACCGTTATAATTCCTTGGACCGTTTTGCCATAAACCTGAACGACCAGGCACGGTCGGGTAAATTGGACCCGGTCATTGGCAGGGAAGATGAAATACGCCGTATCTTGCAAATCCTGTCAAGGAGAACGAAAAACAACCCCATCTTGGTAGGTGAGGCTGGTGTTGGGAAAACCGCTATTGCCGAGGGTTTGGCTTTTCGGATTGTAGACGGCGATGTGCCAGATAACTTGAAATCCAGGCAAATATACTCGCTCGACATGGGTGCCTTGATCGCCGGGGCAAAATATAAAGGCGAATTTGAAGAGCGGCTAAAAGCAGTAGTGAAAGAAGTAGTGTCGTCGGATGGAGAGATTATTTTGTTTATTGATGAAATCCATACCCTGGTGGGGGCCGGGAAATCGGAAGGGGCCATGGACGCGGCAAATATATTAAAACCAGCCCTTGCCCGGGGCGAGTTAAGGGCCATCGGGGCAACTACCTTGAAAGAGTACCAACAATATTTTGAAAAAGACAAGGCCCTGGAAAGAAGGTTTCAGCGCGTGATGGTTGATGAGCCTACCATTATTGATGCATTGTCTATTTTACGGGGCTTGAAAGAACGCTATGAATCCCATCACAAGGTAAGGATACTGGACGATGCCTTGATAGCGGCCGTTGAACTTTCGAACCGTTACATTACCGATCGGTTTTTGCCCGATAAGGCCATTGACTTGATTGACGAGGCTGCCTCGAAAATCCGCATGGAAATGAATTCCTTGCCCGAGGAAATTGACGAACTGGAACGCCGTATCAAACAGCTTGAAATTGAACGGGAAGCCATCAAACGGGAAGGACAGAAAGAGAAAGTGAAGCAATTGAGCGAGCAATTGGCCAACCTTGAGGAACAGCGGGCTGATTCACGTGCCAAGTGGCAAGCCGAGAAAGATATTATTGATCAAATCCAAAAGAAAAAAGAAGCCATTGAACAATATAAGCAGGAAGCACAGGATGCCGAGCGCAGGGGCGATTACGGGGTGGTGGCCGAACTCCGCTATGGCAAGGTAAAAGAAGCGGAAACAGAAATTGATCACTTGAAAAAAGAACTTGGAAAGTTTCAGGCCGAAACTTCATTGATAAAAGAGGAGGTAAGCGACGAGGATATTGCAGAAGTAGTGGCCAAGTGGACGGGTATTCCCGTGAGCAAGATGATGCAGGGCGAGAAAGAAAAGCTTTTGAACCTTGAAACCGAACTGCACAAGCGGGTTGTAGGCCAAGAAGAGGCCATCTCGGCCATTGCCGACGCGGTAAGAAGGAGTAGGGCAGGATTACAGGACGTCCGCCGGCCTGTTGGCTCGTTTATTTTCCTGGGCAGCACGGGCGTGGGAAAAACGGAATTGGCCAAGGCATTGGCTGAATTCTTGTTTGATGACGAAGACATGATGACCCGGATTGATATGTCAGAATACCAGGAAAGGCATTCCGTATCAAGGCTTATCGGGGCGCCCCCTGGTTATGTAGGCTACGATGAGGGTGGACAACTGACCGAGGCAGTGCGCCGCAAGCCCTATTCAGTAGTTCTGCTCGACGAGATCGAGAAAGCCCACCCCGACGTGTTCAACATTCTCCTGCAAGTATTAGACGATGGAAGGTTGACCGATAACAAGGGGCGTGCCGCGAATTTTAAGAATACCATTATCATCATGACCTCGAACATTGGCTCCCATATTATTCAAGAAAAATTCATGGGAATGAATGGTCAAAGTGAAGAAGAGGTATATGAAAAAGTGAAGGGACAGGTTTTTAATTTGTTAAAACAATCCATTAAACCTGAATTTCTGAACAGGATCGATGAAATTATCATGTTTAAGCCATTGAACAAAGAAGAGATAAAAGATATAGTGAAAATACAATTGTCGGATATCCAAAAAATGCTGGCACAAAACCAAGTAAACCTGGAAATCACCGACCGTGCCCTGGACTGGATAAGCGAGGCCGGCTTTGACCCCCAATACGGGGCGAGGCCGCTGAAAAGGGTTATCCAGAAAAGTATCCTGAACGAGTTGTCAAGGGAAATTATTTCCGGGAAGGTTGTTAAGGAAAATATAGTGAAAATTGATTATCATGACGGGAAGATAACATTTCAAAACTCGGGTGGGGTAAGCTAGCCCCAAGACATTGAAGTGGAAAATTATTAAATTGATGAGCCCAGTATAAAAAGGTATATTTTTGTCAAAATCAAGGCGGAGAGAATT
>CAZKIR010000097.1:0-11350 GCA_964552835.1 uncultured Bacteroidales bacterium | reverse complement strand
TGTTCCTGCTTTTTTCAACAAGTATTTCACGAAATCCCGGCTTGCCCAGTTCACCAAAACTTTCTTCTTTTTTAAATTCCACGCGCAAGTGTTCCTCGTCATCCAAACGGCAACGCACGTCATAGTCGCCCGTTTTAGAAATAACATAACGTTCCACTTCCCGTATCGCGGAAAGCCTTTCGCGGGTAATGCCCAAACCGTACTTCACCCGTGTAGCCAGGCAACTCTCGATGCCTGCCAGGTGATCATCGGCCCCGAAATGCCTTGCTATTTGGATAGCATCCTGGTGATCCAGCCCGGCCTTGGCCAACAGGGATTGCACCCCGTGCTCGTCCAAGGCCACGGAGCCGGGACGGTACTTGCCCAAATCGTCTGCCGTGGTCCCATCCAGGGTGGCATACCCGGGGCTTTCAGCCATTTCCAATAATTCTGATTTACAAAAGTAACAACGATCCGGGGGATTGGCACAAACTTGCTTCCCGGGTTCAATATCGAGAATTTTTAACCGTCCTGTACCTAAATTCCGGGCCTGTTCGGAAATTTCATCTCGGCTGGCCCGGTTCATACCGTTATCGATCCATACGGGCAAAATGTCGGTCCCGGCATCCAGGGCAGCACCTAAAACAGCCGAGCTATCAAATCCTCCTGAAAATAAAAGGATAAATTTTTTCTCTTGATCAAACAGTTGTTGAAGGGTTTTAATTTTCTCTCTCATAAATTCTCTTTCTCGGCCTGATAAACAAACAAAGGCGCGAAATTGTTATCTTACAAATCCTGGATTTCTTCATCTTTGAAAAACATAAAAGGTGAAGGATTTAAAAATCTGGCGCAAATTATATAATTTTATCAAAATAAACCTTAAAAATACAAAACTATGGCCGATTTAAAAACATCTTACATGGGTTTGGAACTTAAAAATCCCATTATCATTGGTGCGAACAACATGGTAAAAAACCTGAACACGGTAAAAAAATGGGAGTCGGAAGGCGCCGCTGCCGTTGTTTATAAATCCTTGTTTGAAGAACAAATCCAGTTAGAAAGCCTGGAGATGGAAGAAGACATGACCCAGTACAACGAGCGGCACCCAGAGATGATAACCCTGTTCCCGAACGTGGAACATGCCGGGCCAAAAGAGCACCTACTGGCCTTAAAAGAAACAAAAAAAGCTATAAACATTCCACTCATCGCCAGCTTGAACGCGATTTTCAAGGAGACTTGGGTAGACTATGCCAAGCAAATGGAAGAAACTGGCGTGGACGCCTTGGAATTAAACTTTTACGCCGTACCGGTAGATTTTGACAAGAACCCTGAAAATATTGAAAAAGATCAACTTGATATTTTAAAAACCGTGAAAGATAAAATTTCCATCCCGGTAAGCGTGAAATTAAGCCCATTTTATTCTAGCCCCTTGAACTTTTTCTCACAAGTTGACAAAACGGGGGCAGAAGGCATGGTACTTTTTAACCGCTTTTTCCAACCCGAGATTGATATTTCAAACGAACAGCATTACTTTCCTTACGATTTAAGCAGCGCTTCTGATAACAAGTTGGCCTTGCGTTTTGCCGGTTTGCTTTATGACAAGGTGAATGCCGATATTTGTGCCAACGGGGGTATTTACAATGGCCAGGACGTGGTAAAAATGATCCTGGCCGGGGCAAAATGCGTGCAAGTGGTAAGTACTCTGTACAAAAATAAATCTGAAGTAATCGGGAAAATGCTTAAAGAGCTGGAATCATGGATGGACACGAAGAATTACCGAGGCCTTGACGATTTCAGGGGAAAACTGTCCCGTGAAAAATTAACCGATCCCTTCGCTTATAAAAGGGCACAATACATTGATATATTGATGAACTCCGACAATATTTTCAAAAAATACCCGATGGTATAAAATTAGCCCATACCTGGAGTTTTTTTCTATACTTTGGGTATTTTCTATACATTGTTCATACCCGGGTTGGTATAAGGAGTGTGCCATCCCGGGGCATATAAAAAAAATCACCCATGCTTTTCATTCTTAACACGAGAATTTTTTTTTTACCTGTTGTACTTGCCAGCATGTTACTATTTGGCGGGTGCAAACAAAAATCAACAAAAACGACAGGAGGTAAAAATATTCCCAAGGTAAAAAGGAATTTAAGGCAAATTAAGCAGGACGGGGTCCTGAAGGCCATTACCATTTATAGCTCAACGAGCTATTTCCTTTACCGGGGCCGGCCAATGGGCTACGAGTACGAGTTGCTAGAAATCCTGGCCAATCGCATGGGACTGGAACTCGAAATCGTGGTGACAGAGAACCTGGACACTGAAATCGCCATGTTAAACAAGGGAGAAGGCGATATTGTCGCCCATGGCCTAACGGTGACTTCCAAACGAAAAAAAAACATCGCTTTTACCGAACACCACACCACCACCCACCAAGCCTTGATACAGCGTAAGCCAAAAAACTGGCGGAACATGAAAATTCATGAAATAAACCAGCAAATTATCCGTGATCCGATTGAACTTATCGGAAAAAAAGTACACGTGCGAAGAAATTCTTCCTATTACCAAAGACTCGTGAACCTAAGCGATGAGATTGGTGGAAAAATTGATGTTGTAACCGTGCCCGGGATACTGACCACGGAGGAATTGATAAAAAAAGTGGCCGACGGGGAAATTGACTATACCGTGGCCGATTATAATATTGCCTCGATCAATAAAACCTATTATCCTGTCCTTGATATCAGCGTACCCATTAGCTTTTCGCAGCGTATCGCGTGGGCCGTGCGGAACAATTCGCCCGAGTTGCTGGAAGAAATAAACAAATGGATACGCGTCATGCGGCAAGAAACAGACTATTACGTCATTTACAATAAATACTTTAAAAACAGCAAATCCTACAAGCGGCGAATCCGTAGCGAATTTTTCTCACCCGAGACAGGAAAGCTATCACCTTATGATGATTTGGTAAAAAAACACGCGAAAACCATTGGATGGGATTGGCGTTTATTAACCTCGCTGATGTACCAGGAATCCAGGTTCAGGCCCCTGGCAAAATCATGGGCCGGCGCCCTTGGTTTGATGCAGGTTATGCCGGCCACGGCCGGGGATTTTGGCATATATGATTTATTAACCCCCGAGAACAACATTGTTGCCGGTGTTTCTTTCCTCGAGTACTTGCAAGATACCTGGGTAACCATCCCGGACAGTGCCGAGAAAGTAAAATTCATCCTGGCCTCCTATAACGTGGGGCAAGGCCACGTTAAAGACGCGCGGCGATTGGCCGAAAAATTTGGCAAGGATCCCGACTTGTGGGACGACAACACCGCTTATTACATCTTGCAAAAATCAAAACCTAAATTTTATAATGACCCGGTAGTAAAAAACGGCTATTGCCGGGGGGAAGAACCTTACAATTACGTTCGGGAAATCTTGCAGCGATACGAGCATTACAAGCAATTCGTGCCAAGGTAGTGATACACGATCAAAAGCTAAAAAAATATTTTTTTCACAAGGATACGAAAAGAATAGCCCCCCTATAAATGGCGGGGGGCACTCAGGTAGTTAATACAATTTTCCAGGCCTCTGGCCCATGATAGGAATCAACTCCTCGATTTGAATGGTCAATTGATCTTTTATTTCTTGCAAACCTTGGTTAAAGCGGATATCAACCGGAATTCCCGCCTCCTCGATCCTTTTTAAATCGGTTTTCAAGCCAGGCTTGATAATGCCCATTTCATCAATCATCTTCTTGGCCTTATCGTAATCCCCCTCGCCTTGCATTACCAAAATTTCTTCTGCTAAAGATTTCATGGCTTGTTGCATTTTTTCAAAATCCACGGCATAGGTACCAGTTTCAGGATCACGGGCAAACGCTCCCCTTTCTTTAAAATAGTTAAATCGGACCATGTTGGCCTTTCCATGGGAACTGGCCGCCCCAAAACGGATAGAACGAAAAATGCTCGCCATGAAGGTTACATAGTTGTCCATCAAGTCTTTTTGGCCTAACTCGCCCATCCCATGCAGTTTGGTCACGATAAACAAGCCCGCGATATCGGCCTTGCCTTCTTCCACGGGGCTGTAATACTCTTTCAAAGCTTCGCGAACAGTACCCTGCCCGGTAATGGTGTTTTTAATGCCCAGGCCGTGGGCTACCTCGTGGAACATGGTATTCTCGAAAAAGGCCTCGAAGGTTACGTGATCACGTTGGTCTTCTGTAATCAAGAGTTGGCTGATGGGCACCAGGATTTTATCGAATTTGGCCTGCATGGCATTACGCAGTTGCAGCTTGCGCGAACCTTTCTCGATATGCACCCGCTCGTCATTGGGCAGGTTAATGGCGATGGTTTTACTTCCCGCGTTACAATCACCGGCATAATAAATGGCATCGTACACGCCCAGGTCCGAACTGCTACCGGGCACTTCTTGCTTGTATTTATCGGCCACGGGCAATTCTTGCTGCAAGCTTGGCAGCAAGGCCGCGTACTTGTCCAGTTTCTTGCTCCATTCCAAATCCTTTATCAACACAAAAGCTTCATGGGCCGCCTTGTAGCCAAACAAGCGATCCTCGTAATTTTCAATAGGCCCTACCACAAAATCTATATCATTGTCTTTCACGTCCATCCAGGCCATGTCGCTGGCAAGGTACTCGTCATCCAACAAGGCCTTGGCACGCAGTTCAAGGTATTTTTTAAAGCCTTCGTTCTCGGCTAGTTTTGCTGCCTTTTCAAGCAACCCGGAGGCTTCCTGGATTTTATCTTCGAAAGCAAGATGGTACAGTACGGTTTTCAAGTTTCCTTTATTATCCCGCCTAATCAGGGTATACAAGCTTGTCTTAGCCGGATCGTCAAAGGCCTCGAACTCTTCTTTCGTCATATCCGCGGGATAAAAATTTGCCCCGGGGGGTTTCTCGCCGTATCCCACTACAAAGGGTCCGTTATTTTTCAAGCGATCCCAAGGGCCGTAATTGATCTTGGCAAATTTTTTTGCCCACTTACTATCCACCTCGTCCATCAAGGCTTCCTTGTCGCCAAATGCCTCTTTCCAGAACAACTCATCCATGATGTCGGCTGCCTGGAACAGGTAAACCAGCATTTCTTGTTGTTTATCTGAAAGCTCCTTGATCAAATCGGAGGTCAGGGTAAACTCGGCATATTGTTGTACCCTATTTTTTAACGGGCCGGCCTCTTCTTTCGTTTCCTGATTACAGCTAGAAAAGAAAAAAACGAGTGCCAAGGGCAAGGAAAAAATGTTAACATAATGCATGGGTTTCTTGTTTTAAGGTTAAACGATACTGTAAAATTAATATAAAATTTAACCTACCTTTACATCCGGCAGGTTAAATTTTGAAAATAACAATTGTTTACCCTAGTTCAACAATTACCTTGTTTACTTGTTTATCACCCAAAATAATATTTCCTTCAACGGGTTTCCCGTTCAAGGATATAGTTTTTATTCCCTGGTTTTTCCCCTTGGGGTTTTTCATTTCAAAATGATATTCCTTGCCCCGGAATTTACGGGTAAGCTTGTATGATTTCCAATCAGATGGTATACATGGTTCTATCCTTAACCCGTTCCAATCAGGCTGTATGCCCAGGATATTTTGGGTAATGGCCACGAAGTTCCACGCGGCAGTACCTGTAAGCCAAGAGTTTTTGGCCTCACCTGGCCGAATGGCTTCTTTTCCGCCTACCATTTGCGAGTACACGTAAGGTTCGGTCTTGTGTAACTCGCTCACTTCTTCCGTTACTGATGGGTTAATTTTCAGGTAATACTCCATGGCCTGGTTTCCATTGCCCTGGATGGTCTCTGAAATAATAATCCAGGGGTTGTTATGGCAAAAAATCCCGCCATTTTCCTTGTATCCTTCGATAAAGGTAGATATCTCGCCATATTGAATATAATAAGATGAATAAGCGGGATAATTCAAGACAATGCCATATTTTGAATCAAGGTACTTTTTCACCGAGGCCAAGCTGCGCTTGGGCATCTCTTCCTCTTGGCCAATCCCGGCCATGGAGCAAAAACCTTGTGATTCAATAAAAATCTTCCCTTCCCTGTTCTCGCTCGATCCCACTTTTTGTCCCTCGGCATCGTAAGCCCGGATAAACCATTCGCCGTCCCAGCCATAATTTTTAACGACTTCTTTCATTTCTTTAACGTGTTGCAAAGCTGGGCCAACTTCCTCGTTTTTTCCTATCGCCTGGCACAGGTCGACAAATTCTTTCCCGTAAAGGACAAAAGCCCCGGCAATCATTATGGATTCAGCGGTTTTTCCATCGGTTTTGAACGGGGCGGTCTGGAAGCCAATATCCGGGTTCTCGAGGTAAGCATTAAAGTTCAAGCAATCGTTCCAATCGGCCCGGCCAATAAGGGGTAAGCCATGTGGCCCCAGGTTATTGACCACATGATAAAACGAACGTTTCAGGTGCTCGAACATGCTGGCGGTATTATCCGTATCGTTGTCAAAAGGCACCTCTTCATCCAGGATAGAATAGTCGCCCGTTTCTTTAATGTAAGCCGCCACGGCACATATCAGCCACAGGGGGTCATCATTGAAATTGCCACCAATGTCCGCGTTGCCCCGCTTGGTCAAGGGTTGGTACTGGTGGTATGCCCCGCCGTCCTCGAACTGTGTAGAGGCAATATCTACCAGGCGTTCGCGAGCCCTCTCGGGTATCTGGTGCACGAAACCAAGCAAGTCCTGATTTGAATCCCGGAAGCCCATGCCGCGGCCAATTCCAGATTCAAAGTAGGAAGCACTTCTTGACATGTTGAAAGTAACCATGCACTGGTACTGGTTCCAAATGTTCACCATCCGGTTTATATGCTCGTTGGGCGATTCCACGGTATAATTGCTCAACAATCCTTCCCAGAATGCTTTCAATTCATCAAGCCGGGCATAAATTTTAGCAGGGGTGTCCAGGTTAGAGATCGTTTTTTTCGCTGGGGCAAGGTTGATATCATCGTCCACGTATTTTTCTTCTTGCTTGTTTTCCGCGTACCCCAGGATAAAAACAATCTCTTTCTCCTCACCAGCCGCTAATTCAACAAATAGGTGCTGCGAGGCAATAGGTGACCACCCGTGGGCAGAGGTATTTTGCAACCTACCATTTTCAACGGCCATGGGGCGATCCAGGCCATAATGCAAACCGGTAAAGGCTTCCCGATCACAATCAAATCCCAGTATATCCTGGTTGCAATGAAAATAGGCAAAGTGATCGCGCCGATCGCGATAGTCGGTAAAATGAACAATGGTATTGCCAAAAGATTCTGCCCGGCCAATGGAAAAATTACGTTGGAAATTAGTCATGTCGTCCAAGGCATTCCATAAACAAAATTCAACGTAGGTAAACAAGTCAACGTTTTTCTTCACCCTGCTTTTATTCGTCAATTTCAGCCTCATAACTTCGGCCGTTTCACTCAACGGAACAAAAGATAAAACCGCGGCTTGTAACTGGTTTTTCTCTGAGGTAATCTCGGTATAACCAAGGCCGTGACGGCATTCATAAGCGTCCGGCTCGGTCCTTACCGGTTTCCAACCCGGGTTCCATACCGTGTCACCATCTTTGATATACAAGTATTTACCATGCGAATCCAAAGCATTGTGATTATAAAAATACCGGGTAACCCGCCGGAACCGGGCATCTTTATAAAAACTATACCCGCCATGCGTGTTCGAGATAATCGAGAAAAATGACTCGTTTCCCAGGTAATTGATCCAGGGGTAAGGTGTTTTGGGCGTATGGATCACGTACTCTTTCTGCTGATCGTCAAAATGTCCAAATTTCATAGTAAAAGATTTTAAGTTATTTATTATATTGAATTTCGCATGTAAACATCCGTCGGGTTTATCAGGTGTTGTACAGTATTTTCCCTTACCATCCGGGCGAGCATCTTTCCATAATTCGAGTAATCAACCGAAATGGTGGTGATCCCGTTGGCAACCACTTTTTTCAAGGCCGTTTCGTTGAAAGAAAGGATACCAATGTCTTTCCCCAATACAAAGTTTTGTTCTGAAGCCGCGATGATGGCCTGTTCGAGATCCCCGTCGGTGTGCAAGAAATAACAATTTCCTTGTTCAAGTTTTTTCTTTTCCAGGGAAGAAATGCTTTTGGCAGCTATGCCTTCAGTGCGACAAAACTTCATAAAACCCATCTCGATCTCCCGTGTTATCAATTCAGACGAAGGGTTATTGGCAGGGGGCAACACGATAATAAATTGCTTGTATTCGCGAACCCGCTCCCGGAGCCTTTCCAGGGATTGGAATATTCCCCCGGTATAATCCTGGCACACCGCGTTAAACTTTTTTCCAAACCTTGTCAGGCCTTGATCCAGAATAATGAGCTTGCCATAATTTTGAAGTTTTTTCAGCAATTTTTCGCTATTCTCCCACATGATCGGCATAATAATATAATCCGTGTATTTCCCGAGATTTTCCTGGATAAGAAACTCGAAGATACGCGGGTTAAAATGATGAAAATAAATATCTATATTCATGTTTTTACCGACATGCTGGAGAAAAGAATTATAAATGGTTTCCTTGCCCGCGTTAAAGCTATCAAAAAGAAGGAAAACATTTCTTTGCCGTTTTATTTCACTGTTTAAAACATAATACCCTTTTCCTGGTTGTGAAGTAATAATACCTTTGGATTTAAGGTCATTGATGGCTTTTATCACGGTATCGCGGGCCACCATAAAATCCTTGCTTAACCGGGGAGAAGACGGAAGACGGTCGCCTGGTTTCAATTGCCCTTTCGCTATGGCCGCCATGATGGCTTCGGTAATTACCTTGTACTTGGGCAGGCCAGCTTTTCCTTCACATTTTTGTAGTTCTTTCATATAAGCAAACATGTACGCACTTGTCTGCAAATATATACATTATTGTTAAATGTTTCATGATGAATAATGATTTCACAAAAAAAGGTATAAAGTGGCCACGGCACGAACCAGCGAAAAAAAACCTCCCCCTTGATGGGAGAGGTTTTAAACCTTTTAGCAATAAAAAAATTTAGTTTTTGGTAAAGTGCGATTTTCCTTTATAAACCTTGTTAAACAAATCACTTTTTGATCCATCAAAATACGTGCCCTTGTTTTGGGAAGAGGTAACCACGTGGCCAACCTCTTCGCTTGTAGCAGGGTATGCCTGAACCTGGACAGGTGCGGGAATATTATTACCGGTAATAGTCAAGCTATAGCCAGGCGTGTTACCGGCTTTTTGGTTATCTGCCACGAAATAGGAGCTGGTAAGTGAAGATAGCTGGTTCAGGTACTTGGCCACGGTGGCTGAATCAGCCAGCAGCCCACCGGCCATCCACTTGCCTTCTTGCCGCACGAGTTGATAAGAACTATCGCCCGGGAATGAAAAATCCAATGTTGTCCAGTTGGATTTCTCCGAATCGATAACCGTTTTGTCGCGATAGGAATCAAGGTCTGCTGAAAAATTCATTTTCAAGAAGCCACTCACGGCATATATTTCTTTTTCCCCGCCAACACGCACGTAAGAGATCATGTCGCCCTGGCGCTGGTAGGGGTTTGATGGCTGCTTGTAAGAAAATTTTCCGATATACAATTCACCTGCTGTTTTTCCTTCTTTTTTAAGGTTTACTTTCACCGCGGCCGAATCCGTTACCTCGAAATCTTCCCACTTCTCTTTTCGCGTGGCGGCCACCCGCCGGGGTTTAAGCTCTTGCAAGCTTTGCAACAGCTGGCCCACGCGGTCGCTATCGGCAGTATATTCTTCCTCCCCCTTGGCAACTGTCCAGGAACCTTCGTTTTTCTTCTCGAGGTACACGCCTTGGCCGCCTTTCGGGTTGGATATTGCTATGCTCGTGATCTTGCCTTCGTCAAAGGATAAGATATAATCCTTGAAACTCCTTTCGCCCTTCTTGGATTCCATTAACTCGGTAATGACCAGGATCCCTAACAAAAGGGCAAAAACGATGACCAGGGTTTTTATATTGATTTTTTTAAACATAACCTTCCTCCATTCTTTTAATTCTGATATTACGATTGCGTTGGAAACGGAATATCCCGTAAAGGATAATCAAAACAATGGGCAACAAGAAGTTAAAATATTTCAGGAACGCCTTCTTGCTGTCTTCTATTTGATCCAGTGGACGGTTGGTGATGGCTTTCGTACGCAGCTCGATCAAGCCGGTTTCATCAGATAACCAATCAATCGAGTTAACCATCAGGCTCACGTTGTCCGGTTGTATTTGTTGTGTTTGCTGGCCTTCACCTTGGACAGGAAAATCACCATCGGACACCACCAGGATTTTTGATGGCTCACTGCCCTGGATAGGTCCTTCCAGCACCCCGGCCACAGGTAGGTTCGACAAGGGGAAATCGCGTTCCTGCCATTGCCTTTCAATATCAAAATAGAGAGGAGGGCTGGCCGTACCAGATTGTTCTGATGTCATGGCCAAGGGGGTAAACTGCAAACTTGTATCCCCATTAAACGACAAGGTACTGGCAAATTGCAAAATTACAGCCTCTAGCCCTTCGGTTACCGGGTGTTCAGCAAAATTACCGATAATGGGCAAGTATGGGAAGTTCACGTTCGACTGGAACTGAAAGCTACCTTGTTGCTGGCGCACGGTAACGCTGCCACAATTGGCATCTATCACGAAATTCCCTTCCACGTTAAGGCCTTTCTTTTTCAACCAGGTTTCCAGCTTGGTGTTAACGGACGAGCCCATGGCCCGGGAAAAATCACCTTTTACGCGGTTCAAGGCGACGAAAATATTTTTCCCCGCGGCCAGGAATTGATCGAGCTGAGCCAGGTGGCTATCAGGAAAAGAATCTTTCGGGGCCACGATCGCCAAGGTGTTATATTTTGCCAGCATATTGGTGGTGTCGCTCAGGGTCACTTCTTCTACCTGGTACAGTACCGAGAGAGAAGCATTTGCCTGTTGCAGGGCCCTTAAGTTCGGTTCGCCATGGCCTTTGAGATATCCCACGAGGGGTTTTTCCATGACCGATAATTTCTTTATCGAACTGGAAAGGGAATACTCCATAGCCGCCCCTGGTTGCATGAAAGGGATCACGTCCTTTTCCTCGCCCATGCGCACCACGGCGCCCAGGTAGGCTTTTTGTTGTTTCATCTGGTCTTTTTCGCGAATATTGATCATCACCGGGCGTATACCGTTCTGCATGGCTTGCTGTTCAGTTTCTTCATCTTCGTTGGGATTAATAAACTCGTATACCAGCATACCGTCCGAGCGGTTCGCGTACTCGATTAACAAATCCTTGAAATCCCGCCTGGTCTTGGCGATATCCGGGGGCAAATCTTTTGAAAAATAAGCCGTCACCGTTACAGGTTCTACCAGGTTTTCGAGGATATCCTTGGTGGCCTGGCTCAGGGTGTAAC
>CAZKIR010000096.1:6759-11390 GCA_964552835.1 uncultured Bacteroidales bacterium | reverse complement strand
GTGATGGCATAATATATAGGCCGTTCCCATTCATTATTTGCCAACAAATCCAGTATCATGAAGTGGTTTTTCATGAGATAATTATCTTGTAGTTCCCATTGCATTACAGGGGTGATAAGCATGGAGTCTTTTGGTTGCACTGTTTTTTTGGTAATTATTTCTTCGGTGTCAATATCCATTTTAATCTGCCGTGTGGGCAAATAATTGATTTGCTCGCCACGGGTAAAGGGTGATTGGATTTTTGCCTGTTGGTTTTCGCTGGTGGCGAATTGAATGACTTTACTTAATTCCACGGGTTTTTTTATCCTTTCGATAATAGGCAATATTTCTCGCTTTCCTCGTTCAAAGTCTTCTTTTTCGAGCGAAAACGGAACGGGTTCCGAATCGTAGGCCTGTTGTTTAAGCTGTTGGATATACCAATGGGCCGTGAGGTAACTCAGGTTGGCTACCCGCACGTCAGTCCGGGCCCCTTCAACTTCTTGCACGTACCATAATGGGAAAGTATCGTTATCGCCATTGGTAAACAAGATGCCGTTTTCTTTGCAGGAATTCAGGTAGTTCAATGCAAAATCACGGGCCGTGTACCTTCCCGAGCGGTCATGATCGTCCCAGTTTTCTGATGCCATAACGCCTGGCACGAGGAACAGGCACAGCAGGCTGCCCACGATAGAAGAGGGCAAGGCAGAAAGCTGCATTTTTTTCAGGCCCTCGAACAAGGCCATGGTGCCCAGGCCTATCCATATGGCAAAAGCAAAAAAGGAGCCCGCGTAAGCATAATCCCTTTCCCTGGGTTGCATGGGGTATTGGTTCAAGAACACCACGATGGCTATCCCGGTCATGACAAATAACAAGCTGACAACCACGAAGGATTTTTTATCTTTTTTTAGTTGATAGAACAAACCGGCCAACCCAAGTAAAAGGGGCAATAAATAATAGGTGTTCCGGGCGGGATTATTTTTTAACATGTTGGGTAAATCATCCTGAGGGCCTAGCCTTGCTTCATCAATAAAAGGGATACCCGATATCCAGTTACCATGTATCGCGTTCCCGTGCCCCTGTATGTCGTTTTGCCTCCCCGCGAAATTCCACATGAAATACCTGAAATACATGTGCCCCAGCTGGTAATTAAAGAAAAACCGTAGGTTTTCGCTAAAAGTGGGTACTTTTTTAACTACTTGTTCGCCATCGGATCGCCTCATCCTAACTGTTCTGCCTTCTACTTGCCCGTATTTTTTATACATTTCCACGTGATCTGGTTGGTCGCTCCACATGCGGGGAAAAATGGTGGTAAACCGTTCATCGTACTCGTATTTTGGCTTATAGTCCATGATCTCGTACCGGCCGTTTTTCCGTGCATAAAAGGGTGCCCCGTTTTCTTTTTCTACAACCGGTGCATTATAATAATGACCGTGAAACAAGGGGTTGTCACCATATTGTTCCCGGTTCAGGTAATACAAGAGGCTGAACAGGTCGTCCGGGGAGTTCTGGTTCATGGGCGGATCGGCGATAGAACGGATCATGATCACGGCATAGGAGGAGTATCCGATAAGGATAACCGTTAAAACCAGTATAATGGTGTTCCATAAAACTTTGCTTGTTTTCATGGTGTACCGGAGCCCCCAGATAATAAGCCCTACCAATAACACGATGTAAAACAATAAACCCGAGTGGAAAGGCAAACCAAGCCCGTTTACGAACAAAAGCTCGAAGCCCGATGCAATTTTAACGACCCCTGGAATAATCCCGTACATGATAAAAACCAGTAAAAAAACTGATATCAAGGAAGCAGCCGTTATGCCCCGGGGGCTTAGTTTGTATTTCTTGTAATAATAAACGAACACGATGGCCGGGATGGTCAATAAATTTAGCAGGTGCACGCCAATGGAAAGGCCCATGAGATAGGCAATAAGGATAAGCCAACGGTTAGCGTGTTTTTGTTCTGCCTCGTTTTCCCATTTCATGATAGCCCATACCACGATCGCCGTGAAAAATGAGGAGGTGGCGTATACTTCCCCTTCAACCGCTGAAAACCAAAAAGAATCAGAAAAAGTGTAAGCAAGGGCGCCCACGGCACCCGAGCCCAGCACGATGACTTTTTCGCCTATCGTAAGGGTGCCCTTGGATTTATTAAAAATTTTTATTGCCAGGTGGGTAATGATCCAGAACAAGAATAAAATGGTGAACGCGCTGGCCAAGGCCGACATGCTATTTACCATAAGGGCAATTTTATCGGCGCCGCCGGCAAAACGCGTGAAAAAATTGGCCAGGATCATGAAAAAAGGTGCCCCGGGAGGGTGCCCTACCTCGAGTTTATAGGCACACGCAATAAACTCGCCACAATCCCAAAAACTAGTGGTGGGTTCAATTGTCAGGAGATACACGGTGGATGCAACAAGGAATACCAGCCAACCGGTTACAAGGTTTAATTTTTTAAATTGATCCATGGGTATTTGTATCGTTTTTTTCTTGCTTCAAATATATACCATATAATATATATCAGCAAATGACAGGTTTTTTAATAAATTTACTTATTTCGCATCGTGTACCGCCAAGGCTTTGCCTTCCATATTTCCCCCGCGTAATCTATTCCAATCCTTGGGCTTTCATCGTAAGCAGGGACCAACCCGGATTCTTCTATCCATAACCCGGTTGATTTTTCAAGCTTCGTGCCGTTCAGTGATTTCGTGATGCCCAGGTATTTCGTGAGTTTTCCCGGCCCGTTAAAGTTTTCTATCCCTCTTATCAATACTGCCTGGGGCATATCCTTTTCTCCAGTTACCACGTTTAGCATCCAGTGCATGCCGTATACCAGGTAAATGTAAAATATCCCGCCTGCCCCGTACATGGTTTTTGTCCGCTTGGTTTTGCCCTTGCAGGCATGACAGGCCAAATCTTCTTCGCCACGATATGCTTCGGTTTCAGTTATCATGGCCCTGCGCCCGGTGCCGCAAGGAAACATCCGCACCAGTGTTTTCCCCAGTAATTCAGGTGCTACCTCCAGCACGTCGCGTTGAAAGAAGGCGTTTGTTAATCGTTGATGCATTTTTTTGTTTTCAATAAAAGCATGATTGCCTTGTATCTTGCAAAAAAAATAAATTTATCAATAAATTATTGTATAAATAAAAATAATTGTATTTTTGCAGTCCAGAATTTTTCAAGGAAGTAAAATCTTAAAAAAGAAATAAATAGTGGATACTTTAAGTTACAAGACAGTATCGGTCAACAAGGAAACAATTCAAAAAGAATGGGTGCTTATTGACTTGAAAGACGAAGTTTTGGGGCGCGCGGCTTCTAAAATTGCCAAGATATTAAGGGGAAAGCACAAGCCAAGTTTCACCCCTCACGTGGATTGTGGCGATAACGTGATTGTTATAAACGCCGAGAAAATCCGGCTTACCGGGAAAAAATGGACAGACAAGGAATACGTGCGTTATAGCGGGTATCCAGGCGGGCAAACCATTACCACGCCCGAGGAGTTGCACAGGAAAAGACCTGAAGCACTGATTGAACACGCGGTAAAAGGAATGTTGCCAAGGAACCGGTTAAGCAACAGGATTATTAATAATTTACATGTTTTCGTGGGCGAGGGGCACACCCACGAGGCACAAAAACCAAAAAAACTTAATTTAAATTCTATTAAATAATACCTATGGAATACATTAATACCATTGGAAGAAGAAAAGAAGCTGTTGCCAGGGTTTATTTAAGCCAGGGAAAAGGGGAAATAACCGTGAACAAGATGAAATTTGAAGAATATTTCCCCATCGTGGTGTACCAACATGCCGTAACCAAACCCTTGAAAATTACCAACTCCGAGGGAAAATATGATATTCGTGTAGTATTGAACGGGGGCGGGGCGAAAGGTCAATCAGAAGCGTTGAGCCTGGCTATTTCACGTGCGCTGGTACAAGCCGACGCGGAAGTGAAACCCGTGTTGAAGGAAAATGGAATGTTCACCCGCGACCCTCGCGAGGTGGAAAGAAAAAAACCCGGGCAACCCAAGGCAAGGAAGAAATTTCAATTTAGTAAGCGTTAGTATTTATTATATTACACGTTTAGTATCTAAACCTTCTGGATCGCATATTTATGGCGCTACCCGAGGGTTGATAAAACAGAATGTAAACGTTAAATTTAAATTATGCCAAGAACAAATTTTAATGAACTATTAGAGGCAGGTGTCCATTTTGGCCACTTGAAAAGAAAATGGGACCCCCGCATGGCCCCGTATATTTTCATGGAAAAAAACGGGATACATATTATTGACCTGCATAAAACAGTCGCGAAAATTGATGAAGCTGCCGGTGCCCTTAAACAAATTGCTAAATCGGGCCGGCGTGTGCTTTTCGTGGCAACCAAGAAACAAGCTAAAGACATTGTTGCCGAACGTGTCAAGCATATTAACATGCCTTACGTTACAGAGCGTTGGCCGGGCGGGATGTTAACAAATTTCCCTACCATCCGGCGTACCATAAAAAAGATGTCTACCATAGATAAAATGTCAACTGATGGCACCTTCGATAACCTCTCGAAACGTGAAAGGTTGCAAATTGGCCGCCAAAGGGCAAAACTCGAGAAAAACTTTGGCAGTATTGCCGACTTGTCACGTCCACCTGGTGCCGTGTTTATCGTGG
>CAZKIR010000096.1:2643-6749 GCA_964552835.1 uncultured Bacteroidales bacterium | reverse complement strand
TATATTGCTGTTAATGAAGCAAAGAGATTAAATATCCCCATTTTTGGAATGGTTGACACGAATTCCGATCCCAACCGGATCGATTTTCCCATTCCCGCCAACGACGATGCTTCCAAGTCAATCGCCTTGATCGTGGATATCATGGCCAAAGCTATACAGGAAGGATTAGAAGAAAAAAAGCTGGAAAAAGATAACGAACCCAATGGTAAAGACGAAGGAGCTGGAAAAAAAACCAGGGCCAAGAAAAAGGTAAGCCAGGCAAAAGCCCCGCCCGAAGAAAAAGAAAATACCGAAGCGGCACCCAAGAAAGAGGAAGAAGCCAAGAAAAAATAATTGTCCCAAATAAATAGAAACAAAAAAAGATTAAGATAATGGCTGACATTAAAGCATCTGATGTAAGCAAGCTCCGGAAAATGACCGGGGCGGGCATGATGGACTGTAAAAAAGCGTTGCAAGAATCAGGCGGTGATTTTGACGCGGCTATCGAATATATCCGGAAAAAAGGACAGGCTGTTGCTAACAAAAGGGCTGATAAAGAAGCAACCGAAGGGGTTGTATTGGCCAAGGAATCGGCAGATAAAAAAACTGCTGTGATGGTTTGCCTGAATTGCGAAACCGACTTCGTGGCGAAAAACCAAAAATTCGTGGACTTTGTTCAGTCAATAGTGGACGTTGCCTTGGAAAACCTTCCCGAAAACCTGGACGAACTTGGCAAGCTTCCGCTTGACGGGGCTACCGTGAACGACCAGGTTAACGAGCAAATCGGTGTAATTGGCGAAAAAATTGGGTTGGCTTTTTATGTAAAGCTCCAGGCCGAAAGCACGGTTTCATATGTTCACCCTGGAAACCAATTGGCTACCATTGTAGGTTTTAACAAGGGCGGGGTGGATACCCAGGTAATGAAGGATATTGCCATGCAAGTTGCAGCGATGAACCCGGTGTCTCTTGATAAGGATGACGTTCCACGGGAAGTGGTTGACAGGGAAATTGAAATCGGTAAAGACCAGGCCCGTCAAGAAGGGAAACCCGAGAACTTGCTTGAAAAAATTGCCATGGGCAAGCTAAACAAGTTTTTCAAGGAAAGTACCTTGCTTAACCAAGATTTCGTGAAAGAAAACAAGAAAACCATAAAGCAATACTTGCAAGAGACCGATAAAGAACTTAAGGTAACAGCCTTTACCAGGTATAGCTTAAGAGATTAAAAAATAATAGTTACTTGTAAAAAGAGCCCGGGAGGCTCTTTTTTTTTGCCCGTGACAAAAGGTTTTTATATTTTAGGGTTTCAATTATTACAATTTTAATAGACATTAAATGATTGGCTCTTTTCAGGTTAATTGAATAATATAGATTTATTACTACAAAAAACATGGAAAAATACAAACGCGTCCTGCTTAAATTGTCCGGTGAGGCATTGATGGGCAAGAAAAATTATGGTATAGACCAAGAGTGTTTAAGCGATTATGTACAGGATATTGCCAGCATCCATGCCATGGGGATAGAAATTGGCATCGTTATCGGTGGCGGGAATATTTTCAGGGGTTTGAAAGGGGCTGAACAAGGTTTTGACCGGGTGAAAGGAGATTACATGGGCATGCTTGCCACCGTGATAAATGGCCTGGCCTTGCAGTCTGCCTTCGAACAAAACGGGATAGCGGCCAGCCTGGTCACTGCCATCCGGATGGAACCCGTGGGCAAATTGTATAACCGGCCCGGGGCCTTAGAAGATTTAATCAATAAAAAAATTGTTATTTTTACAGCCGGGACGGGCAACCCCTTTTTTACAACCGATACGGCTGCCGCCTTGCGCGCCGTCGAGATAGGGGCAGATGTATTGTTAAAAGGTACGCGGGTTGATGGGGTTTATAGCGCGGATCCCGAAAAGGACCCGGTAGCTACAAAATTTGACAGGATTAGTTTTGACGAGGTCTACCAAAAAGGCCTAAACGTGATGGATTTGACAGCATTTACCCTTTGCAGGGAAAACGATTTGCCCATCATCGTGTTTGATATGAACAAAGCCGGTAACTTGAAAAATATTATTTCTGGGGAGAAAGTTGGAACTTTAGTAAAAAATTAAATATCTTTCGTTTTTTAACTTAAAACTTTACCACTATGGAAGATGAAGTTCAATTGATTATCGAAGATGCCAACGAGAAAATGGATCAATCGATTACCCATTTAGGCAATGAAATTGCCCGTATCCGTGCCGGAAAGGCTGATGTTAGGATACTTGATGGAGTTACCGTGGATTATTACGGTACGCAAACCCCCCTGAACCAAGTCGCGAACGTGAACACTCCTGATCCCAAGACCATCAGTATACAACCATGGGAAAAATCCATGGTCGAACCTATCGAGAAGGCCATTATGAAAGCAAATCTTGGGTTAACCCCGGTAAATAACGGCGAACTTATCCGGATCAATATTCCTGATTTAACCGAGGAAAGAAGAAAAACCCTGGTAAAACAAGTTAAAAACGAGGGCGAGCAGGCCAAGATTAGCATACGTAATGCCCGTAGGGACGCCAACGAGGAATTTAAAAAACTTCAGAAGGAAGGGACCTCGGAAGACGAAATTAAACGCGCCGGGGAAGAAATTCAGGAAGCAACCAATAAGCATTCTGCCAAAGTAGAGGAGCTAATCGAGAAAAAGGAAAAGGATATCATGACTATTTAATCATGTTTTTGTCGGCTAAAAAACGATTAGGCAAAATTTTTATTTCTCGGATAAAATGAATACTTTTATACGTTGTTTTTTTCGTAGCTTTATTTTTAAATCATAAGAAGGCAGGTTAATCCCTGCCTTTTTATTTACATGGAGCATTTCTTGCAAATATCAATATCCACTTGATTTTTAAGCAATTGTTCCCGAAAGGCATTGAAAGCCCCCCCGGACCATACTTGTTCAAGATTTTTTTCATGCAAGTTTCCAAACACGTGATCCCCATTTTTGTCAATACAACAAGGCAATACATCTCCTTGCCAGGTAACCACTGCCGAATGCCAGGCTTTCCAGCACGGCCCCTGGCGTTTTAATTTTTCTACAAACCCCCGTTTGTTCACGTAATATCTCGCGTATCGTTTTTGCCTTGGGATTTTTTCTTGTTCTTTCTCCGGATCATGTAAATGGGCCGATTTGATTACATGTTGATCCACCTTTAGTGTTTTCGCGAGCTGTTCGAATTTTTTAATTTCATCTTCATTATGCCTGAAAACGATGAATTGTAGTTTCACGAAGGGTTTTCTAATACCTTTGTTTCTTTTTTGTTTTATTAATTCCCTGATGGTTTTTATTACTTTATCAAAATCCCCGTTTTTACGGTATAAGGCATAAGTTATTTGGCTCGTGCCGTCTAATGAAAAGGTAATTTCGTCCAGTCCGGAGCAGATTATGCCTTTCGCGGTGATAGCGGGATTAAAATGTCCATTGGTCGAGAGGGCACAATAGAGTTTTTTCTTTTTGGCCTCTTTTATCATGGAAAGAATACTTGGGTTGGCAAAAGGTTCTCCTTGAAAGCAAAGGTTAAGATAGATAATGCTCCTGGGGAGCCGTGAAAGAAAAAGGGTAAAACTTTTCAGCGATAAAACACCTTTGGGCCTTTTCATTTCCTGGTTTCCCGTGATACAATCAGGGCATGCCAGGTTGCACGTGTTTGTTGGTTCTATAGACAAGGCCACTGGTAAGCCCCAGGTTTTCGTGTTCTTCAATAGTAAAGCTTTCCCATAGGACAAAACAAGCTTAAACAAGTTAAGGGCCTTGTATAAATCTAAGGTCTTTAACGACTTAACGAGATGGAAATAGTAATAAGCCTGGATATTCAATTTTGGTTAATTTCCCCCGATGATTTCATATAATTCATTTAAATCTGGCGTGAGGATAATTTCTGTCCGCCGGTTTTTCCCGCGTGCTTCCGGTGTTTCGTCCATGGCCAGGGGCACGTGCTCGCCCCTTCCGGCTGCCGTGAGCCTGGCGGGATCGATGGTTGAATTGTTCAATAATACCCGTACCACCGAGGTGGCGCGCTTCACGCTCAAGTCCCAGTTATCTTTTATGGCTTCGTCCGGGATGTAAGGAACATCGTCCGTGTGGCCCTCGATCATGATCTG
>CAZKIR010000096.1:0-2633 GCA_964552835.1 uncultured Bacteroidales bacterium | reverse complement strand
ATCAGGGTTTTTTTCAAGTACTTTGGCAAGTTTTTTCAAGGCCGACTCGCCCTTGGGATCGATTCGTGAACTCCCCGAGTGGAAAAGCAATTGCTCTTCCAATGAAACATATACTTTTCCATTTTTCATTTGTACAGATAATCCTTGGTTTTGGAAGCCTAGTAGGGCATTCGAGACTTTTTCCTGCAATGCGTTAACAGCAGAATCTTTTCGTTGCAAGATCGATTCGAGCTCTACTAGCCGTTGGTTTCTTTTTTCCAGCTCTTTTTGCAGTTTTTCCAGGTTTTTTCTTTTTTCTTCCAGGTTTTGCTGTAATTCAAGCAATGCATCTTCCCGGCCTTGCAAGTCTTCTTGCGTGGCTTGAAGTTGCCTTAATAACCTTTTGGTTTCGGCCGCGCTGCCTTTAATAAGTTCTTCCTGGGTTTGTTGTAATTCGTCATACCGTTTTTGTAAATTTTTGTTTTCCAACTCCAGGGCCATGTATTGTTTCTTTTGCTCCACGCTATCTTTTGCCAAGGTTTGTAATTCTTCTTCAAGCTGTTTTATCCTTGAGCTTAGCTCTGTCGTTTTTACTGTTAATCCCTGGTTTTCTGCCTCCAGGATTTCTGTTTTTTCCATGCATTTTTGATGGTTTTCCTGCAATTGTTTAAACTGCTTGGCAGGAACACAGGAGAAAGCCATGAAAAGGCTTGATAAAACAGGTACGAGAAAAAAAGATTTTATTTTCATAATATAATTTTTAGGCGCGATTTTTGAAATTGCATTATCGAACAATCAAACAAAAATATAAATTTAGTATAAACTGACTAATTCTGGAAATTAAAATTATTATTATCTTTGAATATTATTAATTTTTAAAGAGATAGAAGATGGCGATCACGGCAGGAAATTTATTATCGGGAATTCAATACCCCTCGGATCTTAAAAAACTTGATATTGGCGAGCTTCCAGGTTTAAGTGGGGAATTGCGTGATTTTATTATTGACGTGGTATCTGCCAACCCTGGCCATTTCGGTGCCAGCCTTGGGGTGGTAGAATTGACCGTGGCCTTGCATTACGTGTATAACACTCCTTATGATTTGCTAGTATGGGATGTTGGGCACCAGGCATACGGCCATAAAATCCTCACGGGCAGGCGGGATATTTTTCATACCAACAGAAAATATAGAGGGATAAGTGGTTTTCCTAAACCTTCTGAAAGTGAATATGATGCATTTGGGGTCGGGCATTCCTCAACATCCATTTCGGCCGCCCTGGGCATGGCCGTGGCTTCTGAAAAAATGGGCATGAAAAACCGTAAGGTCGTGGCAGTAATCGGGGACGGCTCGCTTACCGGCGGGATGGCCTTTGAAGGCTTAAACAATGCCGGGGCCAATAACGCGGATTTATTGGTTATCCTAAACGACAATAACATGGCTATCGATCCAAACGTGGGCGCCCTCAAAGAATACCTTCTTGATATTACCACCTCGAAAACTTATAACCGGCTTAAAAATGATGTTTGGCATTTATTGGGCAAGTTTGGAAAAATTGGCCCCAACCCGCAACCTATTGTTCAAAAGGTTGAAAATAGCCTGAAATCGATCCTTCTTCAACATAGTAATTTATTTGAATCCCTTAATTTTAGGTATTTTGGGCCGGTAGATGGCCATGACGTTGTCCATCTTTCCAAAATCCTCAGGGATCTTCGCGATATACCCGGCCCCAAGTTATTGCATTGCATAACGAAAAAAGGCAAAGGCTTTAAACATGCCGAGATCAACCAAACTCAATTTCACGCGCCCGGCCGGTTCGATAAATTGACCGGTAAAATTATATGTTCCAAACCCAACGGGGCTTCACCCCTTAAATACCAGGAGGTTTTCGGGTATACTATTCTTGATTTGGCCAGGAAAAATGATAAAATTGTCGGGATTACCCCTGCCATGCCCACGGGCAGTTCATTGAATATCATGATGAAGGAAATGCCCGATCGCGTGTTCGACGTGGGCATTGCCGAACAACATGCCGTAACTTTTTCTGCCGGGCTTGCTAAAGAAGGCCTGGTGCCTTTTTGCAATATATATTCTTCTTTCATGCAGCGAGCCTATGATCAGATGATCCATGACGTGGCATTGCAAAACCTCCCGGTGATTTTTTGCCTGGATCGGGGCGGACTGGTCGGGGAGGATGGTGCTACCCACCACGGGGTGTTTGATATTGCTTTTTCACGCCCGATCCCGAACTTGATTATTGCCTCGCCCATGAACGAGATAGAATTGCGGAACATGATGTACACGGCCCAGCGGGATCTGCCAGGTCCCCTGGTGATACGTTATCCCCGCGGGATAGGGGTCATGGCCAACTGGAAGCAAGAATACCAGGAAACCCCGGTAGGTAAAGGAAGGCTTTTACATGATGGGAATGAATTGGCTATCATTTCGCTGGGGCACATGGGCAATTTCGTGACAACCGCGGTGAAAAAACTCGAAGAAGACGGGTATAGCGTGGCGCATTATGATGCCCGTTTCGTGAAGCCCCTGGATGAACAAATGCTAAAAGAAATCTTTGGTAAGTTCAAGAAAATTATTACCGTGGAAGATGGCGTGATCACGGGTGGCTTTGGCAGCGCGGTACTAGAGTTCATGAGCGAA
>CAZKIR010000095.1:0-11390 GCA_964552835.1 uncultured Bacteroidales bacterium | reverse complement strand
GCGAGGGTACCAGCCTTTTTCTACCCGCCGTTCCTGTTCGATCACTTCCTGGATGCCCCACAAGAAGGTAAACCCGAAAATACTAAGGATGGAAGACCATTCCAACACCGGGACAAAAAAAGCGCCCACGACTGAACCAATCCCCGCGACAAGGAATACAACCCATATTTTCTTGGAAAAATAATATTCCCCTTTAATACAAGCATATCGGCCAAACCAAATAATGAGCAGGCTAGCCAGTCCAACCAGTAATCCGCTATAGTTTAAGGTCATATGATTATCTGTTTACCATACATTCAATAATTCAAGGGTATGCCCTCCGGGGGTTTTTCTTCGCCCGGCCTTTTATAACCCGCTGGTGTTGCTTAAAAATCTCGAACACGCTCCAGAAACAAGCAAAAGCCAGCACGCCAAGGAGGATGGAAACCATATCGTTATCCACGAACAGCGAAACGGCCAAAAAGGCTATCCCCGGAATGGCCAGTGCCCACCAGCTTTTTCTACCGAAATGATACTCCATCTTGATGACCACCGGGTGAAACACACCGATGATAAAAAAGGCAGCTAAACCTATCAGGACGCCCTGGTAAAAAAAATTACTTTCCATTCCAAAAAAATAACTACATATTAAAAGCATACAACAAACAAATATAAATAAAATAGATGAACCTGGGCTAAAAAGTATCATTATTGCCAAACCCCGCGTTGTCGAGAATTTTGGCCCCTCATTAAAAACCATTCCACTTATTCGAGAAAATATTCCACCTTACCGGTATCTGCCTCCACTTCTTTAATATTCATTTACTACAAGTTTTAACATTAAATGGTCATTTTTGTAAAAAACTAATTTTACAGAAAAAATCTAAACAGATGAACAAATACAAAACGGCAGCTTTAACAATTGCAATCTATGCTTTAGGAATTATTGGGAATGCCCAATCATTACATCGTTACGATGATTTTGAAGAATATAACATAGGCACGAAAGACGTTGATTATTGGATAGAACAAACTTGCGAGACAGATCCATGCGCGGGTTGCGGGGTAACCCCTTTTATTGTAACAGATGAGCAAGCGAGAAAAGGTAATAAATCCGTACGGATGATGAAGGTAGATGATGACGCGGCCCTAACCGGAGGGGATTACTGTGGATATCGCACACAATTTGCAAATTACCATGATGCGATTTTTTCATACAATGAACACGCGTGGATTGGCTTCAGCGTTTATGTTGCCGATCATCACTTAACAGACCAGTGGTCGCAAAACAATATATGGGTATTCCAATTTAAAAATGTTGATGCTGGTGGTGGCGGTAATCAACATGGTTCGTTAAAATCATATGCAAAGGATCGGGACACGGCTTTCGTTTGGAACGTGGAAGGCCTTGGAGACATCGGCAGGGTAAAACTAAACCAATGGACAGATTTTGTATTTCATATTTACTATAGTACGGAAAGTGATGGCCTGGTAGAAGTATGGAAAAACGGGGAACATTTCTATAACCAGGGGGCATTGCCTGCCAAGAAAGAATGCTACCTTGCCTTTGACATTTACGGGGACAAGATGGACCCTAACGATCCGGCCAACAAAATATATTTTGACGAGATCCGGTTCCTTGAAGATAAAGCAGATTTTAATCATTATGATGATGTCATGCCTGCTTATGAATGCCTGGAAACCGCTGCCCCTCAAATTCCCAAGGGTATTACAGCAGAAGCAACAGCAACAAGGCAAATCACGCTTAACTGGGACAACGCCAGTGCTAACACGAAAGGCATCTTGATAGAAAGAAAACACACCGATAGTGCCTACCAAATTATATCCATCTTACCTGCTTCCGCACGTTCGTTTATTGACAAGGGGGTAAAAGATGGAAATGATTACGTGTACAGGCTCGCGGCATTCAATTGTTATGATACCTCGGGCTATTCAAATGAGCATGAATTTACACTAGAAAAAGACAATACCATTGAAATAGAACCACGAAAAGTATCGGCCAGCGATTTCCTGGGTTCTTACAAACCCGAAAATGCCATTGACAAAAATAAATCTACCTACTGGATGGCCGAAGGGGAAGGTGAATGGCTTGGTTTAAGTTTTGACAAATATTTTTCTCCCCAAAGGGTTGAAATACAATTTATACACGGTGATAGCCGACAGTACGAATTTGAACTGGCATTCTCGAAAGACTCGATGGAATGGTCCTCTTCCGGGGAATATAAGAGTTCTGGAAATACCACGGGCGCAGAAGAATACCTGGTGCCAACCGGACAATATAAATATTTCCGGTATATCACGGGTACGAATAACGAGGACAACAGGACCTGGCTAGCTGAAATATCGGTGAGGGGTTCTTATGCCAGCAAGCTTTCAATGAATGACACGAGAAGACATTTTACATACCATACAAGTGGTTCAGGGACCATTATTAAATTAAAAAACGATAAGCTTTTAAATGCCAAGATAATGGTTTTTGATTTAGTTGGAAAAGAAAAGTACTCGGGAAATTTCCAGGAGTACACCCATGTAATCCCTTTCATTGGCAACAATGGGGTTTATATCGTAAAAATATTTAACGAGAAAAAAACTGCCGTTCAAAAGTTGTACATACAATAAAATGGTAAAAACATATTAAAACATATCAACATGAAAAATGCAACTTGGGGAATATTGATCATTTTTTTACTCGGAGCTTGCCAACAACAAAAAACGGTAGACAAACAAGTAGAAAACCTGATAGGGCAAATGTCATTAAAAGAAAAAGCAGGCCAGATGATACAATTAGATATAGTTGCCTTTAGCCAATCCGGCAAACCTAATGCGGTAGACCCTGATTTCGAAAAAGTTGACAGCGTACTAAAAAACTACCATGTCGGTTCATTTTTAAACGGGAAAGCAATCGAGGCCGAAAAATGGGTTGATTTTATAACCCAACTGCAAAAACATGCCTTGGAGCATTCAATAAATAATATCCCTATGGTCTACGCCCTTGACCACACGCATGGGGCGGGATACTTGAAAGGGTCAACGGTTTTTCCCCACCAAATAAACCTGGGGGCTAGCTTTAATGACTCCCTGGCCTACCAAACCGGTTTTATCACGACTTTCGAAACAGCAGGGATAGACCATCATTGGAATTTTGCCCCCGTTCTTGGAATAGCTGTTAACCCGAATTGGCCACGATTTTACGAAACTTTCGGCGAAGATCCGTTAATTGCCTCCCGGATGGGGGCAGCTTTTACAAAGGGCGTCCAAAGCGAAAAAGCCGCATATCCTTATAAAGTAGCGGCTTGTGCCAAACATTTCATCGGGTATTCGAATCCCGTTTCCGGGTGGGACCGCACCACGGCTTCTATTCCAGATCAAAAGCTACAGGAGTATTACCTCCCCCCCTTCAAAGAAGCTATTGAAGCAGGGGCAAAGACAGTTATGGTGAATAGTTCAGATATTAATGGTATTCCTGTTCACGCGAACAAAAAACTTTTGACCAGTCTGTTAAGAAACAAGTTGCAATTTAATGGAGTGGTAATAACTGATCATTGTGACGTGGAAAAATTATACAATTATCATAAAGTAGCCAAAGACCGGGGCGAAGCCCTGGTAAAAGTGATTGACGCGGGCATTGACATGATCATGACAACAAGTGCCAACATGGCCAGCGAAATTGTTAAGCTGGTAAGAAAAGGAGAGATAAACGAACGCAGGATAGACGAATCAGTAAGAAGGATCCTTTTATTAAAAAAAGAACTAGGACTTTTCGAAAACCCCTATCCATTAAAAAGCAATGCAACAAACATTGGATCAAAAAAAAACAAACAAGTGGCACTTGAAGCCGCCAGGGAGTCTATTGTTTTATTAAAAAACGACAATGCTTTACCATTAGGGTTAGAGGTTAATGAAATATTGGTAATCGGCCCTTCGGCAAATTCGAAAAAAAATTTATGCGGGGGCTGGACACTAAACTGGAAAGGTGAAAAGGACGACTCGTATTACCCCACTGAAATGCTTACTATTTTTGAAGCATTTCAAAAAGTTTATAAAAACAAACACGTCAAGACCTTCGGGTTTGGCCCGGGTAAGTTAACAACACGACAATTAAGCCTGGTAAAACAAGCGGATGCAGTAATATTGGCCATGGGCGAAAAGCCCTACACGGAATTTACCGGTAACGTCGCGGATATCCGGTTGCCCGAAGAACAGGAATTATTAGTGGCACAAGTAAAAAAGCTGAACAAAAAAACCATCTTGGTAATGGTAGCCGGACGCCCAAGGATCATCCACCCGGTAATAGAAAAATGCGACGCGATTATTTGGGCTGGACTGCCAGGTTACGAAGGCGGCATGGCAATTGCAGAAATCATAAAGGGCAATATTGTACCTAGCGGGAAATTGCCTTTTTCATATCCCGCTTATCCCGCTCATCAAATACCCTATTTTCATGACAAAAAAGATGAAAGCACGAACGATTTTGAATTTGGCGAGGGTATGAGCTATACCGAATTTACATACTCGGATTTAGAATTAAACAAAACCGAATTAAGCCCAAACGGCACGATCATGGCAAGCGTAACTGTTAAAAACACGGGGGATATAGATGCAAAAGAAGCAGTTTTATGGTTTATCACGGATAAAATAGGAAAAATTACCCGGCCCGTGAAAATATTAAAGCACTACGAGAAAAAAACAATCCGTGCTGGTAACCAACAGGTTTTTCATTTCAAGATTACCCCTGGTTTATTAAAATATCCAGATGAAAAGGGAAATCCAGTAATGGAGACAGGAGAATTTGAATTACAAGTTAAAAACCTTAATAAAAACTTCACGTATAAAAACTAATGTTATATTTTAGCCTTTGACAAGTTTTGCGCTTTTCATGACAAGTAAACAAGAGAGAAGAAATAATGGCCAGGACATCGTTTACTTTTTTTATTATTTTGCTACTACATTTATGGACTTTATATGCGCAACAAGACAGCGATATTAAATTCCAACACCTTTCTGTAAAAGATGGATTATCACAAAGTACCGTTAATGATATATTACAAGATTCGGACGGGTTCATGTGGTTTGCCACCAACGATGGGGTAAACCGTTATGACGGGAGAATTTTTAAAGCTTATCGAAATCTTAAGACACTAGACAATAGGTTAATAAGCAAAATAACTGTTCTTTTTGAAGATTATGACAAGCAATTATGGGTTGGCACCTTTGGAGGGGGGATATTTCTTTATAACAAACAAAAGGAGGAATGGATTAATTACCTTCACAATTCGAAAGACAACCAAACCATCAGCAACAATAACATCAGCGGAATAATTGAAACCAAAGAGGGATTATGGGTTTCAACCTATAATGGTGGGTTAAACTTGTTTGATAAAAAAGCTAATACTTTCACATCGGTAAAACTATATAAAAATCACAATACTTCTTTACATTCAGTTATTTACACGATAACCTCAAGTTCTGATAACCATCTCATACTTGGTTCCTCGAACGGTATTTTAAAACTTAATCCTGAAAACAAAACATACTCAAACTATCTTGTAATTGATAAATACAACAAAATTACAAACCCTGGAGAACCAAGGGCAATATACGAGGATGGCATAGGAAATATATGGCTTGGAACAGAAAACGATGGCCTTTTTATTTTAAATAAAGGGGATACGGTATTTAAAAAATTTATTTACCCGGACAAGCAAGCAAAAAAATTCGCCATTCGTTCTTTGATGGAAGATGACAGACAAAACATCTGGATCGGTTATGACGGGGAAGGGGTTGGGGTTTATAACCTGCCTGACAGATCTTTTTCCTTGTTAAAAAACGATGAGGACAACCTGAACAGTATAAAAAACAACACGGTTTATGCCATTTACCAAAGTAATGACGGGGTTATCTGGTTAGGAAATTATGCCGGGGGAATCAATATATATGACAGGAAAAAAAACAAGTTCAAGACATACAGGCACGTGCTTAACAAAGAAAATAGCTTAATAAATAATAACGTAAGAACAATATACGAGGATAAAAAAGAAAATATATGGATTGGTACCCGGAATGGGATGGACTTGTTTGATCCTAAAAATAATAATTTCACCCATTACCGACATCAAAAGGATGACCCAACTAGTTTAAGTTACGATATCGTGCTTGACATCCTGGAAGATTCGCGTGGAAATTTCTGGGTCGGGACATTCTCTGGCGGCTTAAATCTTTTTAATAGAAAAAAAGGGGCATTTAAAGCCTACAAGAACATGCCATCGGACAATAATTCCCTTAGCAATAATAATGTTTACAAAATATATGAAGATTCGTATAACATTTTATGGATTGGCACCCTTGCTGGCCTTAACCGGTTTGATACCGAAAAAGAAAAATTTATCAGGTATCCTTTTATATCAGGAATTAAAGACATTTACGAAGATCACGAGAACAGGTTATTGATTGGATCGGATAAAGGATTATTGTTATTTAACAGAAAAACAGGAACAGCAAAAGATATTCAAGCCAACGAAGATTATCGACAAGTATTTTGCATTTTTCAAGACAAGAACGATACCTTTTACATTGGCACAGAGGGTGCAGGTATCCTGGTTTTTGATAAAAATTTGAATTACATACAAAGTATAACTGAAAAAGACGGGTTGCCAAATAATAATGTATATGGCATCCTTGAAGACAGAAAATCCAATTTATGGATAAGCACGAACAAAGGCTTGACCAAGTATTCTATACCAGAAAATATTTTCTATTACTATGATATTAATGATGGCTTACAAGGTTATGAATACAATAGCGGCTCTTATTTAAAATCAAGTAATGAAAAATTTTATTTTGGTGGCACCAATGGGTTTAATGTCTTTGAACCAGGGGAAATTAAAACAAACACCTACATTCCCAACGTTTTAATTTCTGAATTCAAACTGTTCAATAAAGAAATAAAGGTGGGGACAAAAAACAGCCCCCTGGAAGAAAGTATTTTAACAGCTAACAAAATCCAATTAAAGCATGATAAATCAGCTATTTCACTAGGATTTTCCTGCCTAAATTACACGAATCCCGAGAAGAACCAATTTGCATACATGATTGATGGTTTCGAGGATAAATGGAACTATATAGGTACATCGAACCAGGTAACTTTCACGAATTTGCCACCTGGAAAATACGTGTTTAAAGTAAAAGCATCTAACAATGATTTATTATGGAATGAACAACCTGACACCTTGCATATCGAAGTAACACCTCCATTATACAAAACCTGGTACGCCATCGTGTTTTATTTCTTGTTTGTCGTATTATTGCTAATCTTGTTCAAACAATATACCCTGATAGGGGTTGAAGAAAAAAGCCGCTTGCAAATTGAAAAGCTGGAAAGACAAAAAAAAGAAGAACTGAACCAACTTAAATTAACTTTTTTCACGAATATAAGCCACGAGTTCAGGACCCCTTTGACCCTGATTCTTGCACCCGTGCAAAATATCTTAGAAAGGTACAAAAATGACCTTCTCTTAAAAAAGCAACTGACACTGGTTGAAAACAACGCGAAGAAACTACTTAACCTGGTCAACCAACTCATGGATTTTCGGAAAATCGACCAAAAAAAGTACGAGCTGAAACTAATCTACTCGGATATTATTGGTTATACAAGAGAGGTGGTTGAAAATTTCAGGCAGCTAGCCCTGGACAAGCAAATAACATTGAATTTTTTCTCGGAGGTTGACAAGCTGGATACCTGGTTTTCATCTGACGTTATTGATAAAGTAATGTATAACCTTCTATCAAATGCTTTTAAGAACACGTCCCCGGGGTGCGAAGTAAGTATTTATATATCCAGGATAAACCTATTGATAAGTAAGAACAAATACCAGTTTTTTAGAAAAAATAACATACCCCGTTTCAACAAGTATATTCAAATAGTGGTAAAAGATACAGGCGTAGGTATCGAGGAAAAGAAACTTAAAAAAATATTTGACCGTTTCTATCAAATTGATAAAAAGGATAGCCTGCGGAGCGAGGGTTCGGGAATTGGCCTTGCTTTAACGAAAAACCTCGTGAACTTACATTTTGGAAATATTGAAGTGGAAAGCAAGAAAGACCAGGGGACAAGGTTTTACGTGCAACTGCCGGTCATCGAGAAAAAATTTCATGTAAAAGAGCCACCCGTTAAATTTCTTTCAGAAGAAGAAGAATACGCCATTCAACCTAATATCCAGTATTATAACACGAATAACACGTTTATTGAAGCTGGCTCGCGGGAGATGAGAAAGCAACCTAAATCCAATGAAATCCTTATCGTTGACGATGACAAGGACATAGTAAATTTCTTACGCTCGCTCCTGGAAGAATATTACACCATACACGTGGCTTACAACGGGAAAGCAGCTTACGAGCTTGCCCTGGAAATAATCCCGGATGTAATAATTGCCGACGTGATGATGCCTGAAATGGACGGCATCGAATTTTGCAAGGCAATCAAGGGCCACGAGAACACTTCACATGTGCCAATAATTTTGTTAACGGCCAAAACATCTTTGGAATACAAGGTAGAAGGTTTTACCACCGGGGCAGACGATTATATCACGAAACCCTTCGAACCCGAGTTATTAAAAGTAAGGGTCAAGAACCTTGTCGCTGCCAGGGACAAACTAAAAGAAAAATATAACAAGAAACTATCCCTTGAGCCAAGCGATTCCATGGTACCCTCTTCAGATGAATTGTTCCTTCAGAAATTAATAAAGCTTATTGAAGATAACATGCACAACCCGGATTTTATGGTTGACGAGATCGTTGATCAAATAGGAATGAGTAGGGCGGTATTATACCGGAAAATAAAAGCCCTGACCGGCCAAACCGTGATTGATATCGTGAAGGCTATCCGCATCAAGAAGGCTGCCAAACTTTTAAAATCAAAAAAATACTCTATTTCAGAAGTTGCCTATAACGTAGGTTTTAACGACCCTAAATACTTCGCGAAATGCTTTAAAAAAGAATATAATTATTCGCCAAGGGATTACATGAACCTTGATAGATGAGCCCAGTTTAAAAAGGTATATTTTTGTCAAAATCAAGGCGGAGAGAATTTTTGAACCGCAGTTAACTGACTGTTAATGAGGAATCAAAAATTCTCGACAACGACGAGTTTGGCAATAAAGATGCTTTTTATACCAGGCTCATAGATGATTTCAAACACGTGGTCTTGGCCTGTATTATCATCGATATTGCCAAAAACCTTGCAAATAATTTATCATCTTAACCCTTAAACCTTCACTTTTTTGAAAAAGCCCTTCGCGAATACCCCATATTCGAGAAAACATTCCCCTTTTCATTTCATGACTACGCCTAATTGATAGTTTTCGCCACTTCATTTTAATAGATATTGGACATATTTGTAATGTTTGATTCTTAAAAATACTATATGAAAACAAGTAACCCAAATTCGTCACGATGGAAAAAAAGTGAATCCAAATTTTTTTTTATTGAATCACTTCTAATCATGGCGATAGCATTTTTAATTGTATTGATTATTTTAATAATAAACTAAAAAAATATGATACCTTTTACAAAAAAAATCATTTTGTGCGGAATTAGCCTTTTTGCAATGACATTTGCCCGCTCTCAAGAAAACGATTCATTGCTTGATTATTGTCACGGGCAGTACACGAGAATGCTTGGAAATTTACATTCTTATTATCATTACCCCCGCACCATGGAAGATGATGGCTCTTTTAAACTGGTCACCTCAAACGATTGGACCAGTGGGTTTTTCCCTGGCAGCTTGTGGTACCTGTATGAACACTCGGGTGACACGGTAATGAAAAACGAGGCACATCTATACACGAAGCCAATTTCTGCCAGAAAAAACAACACGGGAACGCACGACCTGGGGTTCATGTTCTATTGTAGTTTCGGCAATGCTTACAGGATAACTGGTGAGGAATATTATAAAAAAGTGATGCTGGTAGCCGCACAATCACTTGCCTCGCGGTATAATGAAAAAGTGGGCTGTATACGGTCATGGGATTTTGGCTCATGGGAATTCCCGGTAATTATAGATAACATGATGAACCTGGAATTTTTGTTTTGGGCCTCGCGGGAGACCAGTGACAGCAGTTATTACGAGATGGCCCGGCAACATGCACTAACCACCATGGAGAACCATTTCAGGGAAGACCACAGCTCTTATCACGTGATCGATTATAATAAAAACACAGGTGAGGTGATCAGCAAGGACACCCACCAGGGTTACTCGGACGAATCGGCCTGGTCGCGGGGCCAAGCATGGGGATTATACGGGTATACAATGGTTTACAGGGAAACAGGGGAACAAGTTTTCCTGGATAAAGCATTGAACATTGCCAATTATATCTCGAAAAACCTTCCTGATGACCTGATCCCTTACTGGGATTTTGATGCCCCAGGCATCCCGGATGTACCGAAAGATGCTTCGGCAGCCGCTATCACAGCATCAGCATTAATCGAGCTTTCAGGGTTAACAGAAATCAATAGTGAAAAATACCTTTCATTGGCAAAAAATATTATCCAAAACTTATCCTCCGCGCGTTATCTTTCCAAACCCAACGAAAACAAAAATTTTATCCTATTGCACTCGACTGGCAGCAAGCCCCATAACTCGGAAATCGACGTGCCACTAAATTACGCGGATTACTATTATGTAGAAGCCTTAACAAGATTAAAAAAGCTTGAAGAAACCGAAAACACATCCTTAAAAACCCCCACGCTATCTGCACTCGATGTCTTAGTTTACCCTAACCCCACGAAAAGAAGGGTTACAATTCAATCAAACCAAAAAATCAAGCTTGTGGAAGTGATGGATCACTCGGGAAAAACCATTCAAAAAATAATAAACCCTAACCCTACGGCTATTCACAACTTGGCGCCAGGAAACTTTAGTCCAGGCTTGTATATCATTAAAACAACAACTATATTAAACCAAGTACATATTAGTAAAATAATTGTACAATAATTTTTACGCCTTGACAGTAAAAATACTGATTTATAGACAGGTATTACAAAAAAAATAACTTGGCAAAAATGAAAAACCTACTTCCTGAATATTCTCTACAACGGGTCCTCCCAAAGTACCTAAACCAGCAGATCAATAGACGGGACAAGGCATTTCTGTTAAAAATCATTCAGTCGATACTGGAAAACACGGCCCGGGACAATTTCACGGCTTCTGAAGTTATAACAGACTCGAACATGAGCAAGTCGGGTTTTTACAAGAGTGTGAAAAGGATCACGGGCTTTACCGCGGGGGAATTCATAAAGAAAATCCAATTAGACCTGGCGGCCCAATTAATAAAGGAAGGTGATTACACGATTTCACAAATTATTACCATCACGGGGTTTAATGACCCCTCGTATTT
>CAZKIR010000094.1:0-11471 GCA_964552835.1 uncultured Bacteroidales bacterium | reverse complement strand
ATAACACATAATGTATCCTATCTTGAATCTTTGTTTCTGAATTACTCATGCAACAGTGATAATAAAAATTTTACAGGTTGTAAACTTTATTTACTTACATGCACTAAGGTAAAGGCATTCATAAATTCCGGCTATCATGTCGGGCCTAATTATCTTGTTAAACCTTCTGTTGCAGAATTATGCGGACAGGAATTCAGGTCGATTCCCTAACCACCAGCTTGGTTTTCAATATTTTTACCTCGGGGCATATTTCTTTGCCTTTATGTTGGATTTGATCCAACAAGATCCGGGCAGCGTGGCAACCTATCTCGTAAGCTGGCTGGGCAATGGTGGTCAGTGGGGGTGTAACCAGCGGGGCCACGGGTTCATTTGTAAAGCCTGCTATGGCAATGTCACCGGGAATTGCTAAACCCCGTCCTCGTGCCTCTTGCATGGCTCCGAATGCCATGGCATCGCATACGCAAAAAAGGGCATCGGGGGGCTTTGGCAAGTCCAATAACCTGCACGTGAGCTTTTTTCCGTTATCTTCGGTAAAATCACCTTCCAAAATATAACCTTCGGGAACCGCTTTCCCGGCCTCTTTCATGGCCTTGTAAAACCCGTTTAGACGGTTTTGGCTAATGATGAGGCTTTTAGGCCCCATCAAATGGGCAATGCGTTGGTAGCCCCGTTCTATTAAATGCTTTGTAATTTCGAGCCCACCCTGGTAGTCGTCTACCAGTACCCGGCAAAACTCCTTGTTGTTAATCGTGCGGTTGAAAAAAACAAATGGCACCCCTTTTTTTCTAAGCCTATAAACATGCTGGTAATCATTGGTTTCCTTGCTCAACGAAAGGATGATGCCATCCACCTTGCTGGCCAGCAAAGTGTGTATATTGGCTTTTTCCATTTCGTAGCTTTCGTTGGATTGGCAGGTTATTATGTTGTAGCCATTCTTATAGGCTTCATCCTGGATGCCGCTAATAGCAAGGGAATAAAACGGGATGATGTAGCCCGGGATGACAACGCCAATGGTCTTGGTTGAATTTTTCCTAAGGCTCAGGGCAACCTGGTTGGGTTGGTAATCCATTTTTTGGGCCATGTCCCATACCTTTTCACGGGTGCCGGGATGTATGTCATGCTTGTCCCGTAATGCCCTTGACACGGTGGATTTTGAAACCCCAAGGGCTTTGGCAATGTCTTTAATGGTTACCGATTGGTTTTTCATGAAAATAATCTTACTACTGGTCAGTCATTAATACCTATTTTACAAATGTAGTTGTTTCCATTAAAAGAATGGGAAATTAGTTTTTTTATTTTTTTAATGGAAATGCAGGTTTGAACGATACGTTTTACATACAAAAAAAAGTGCCCATGCAAGCGGGATGTGGGTAGGTTGATGCAATTATATGGGCTACCCCATGCACCTTTCCCTGAAAGACTGCTTTTCTTTGCAAATTGCTGCATTAGCCCATACCAAAAGCCTGCTTTAAAAAACCTTTCTTTTTTAGTCTGAGCGCGCCGGGATCGTCCCCGCGAATAATCCCGTGATTTCTTGCGTTTTTTTTCCTCCGTGGGGGAATTTTTCGTAAAATTGTTAATTTAAAGTAACGATATTAAAATGTAAATTATGCCATTAGTTTATGTAGGGATCGGTATCGTGATTATGCTGGTATTCCTGATGAAGTTCAAATTTGACGCGTTTTTCGCCCTCTTGATCACATCTTTTATTGTTGGCGTGTTAAGCGCCATGGATTTTTTGACTATTTTAGATTCCATTCTTAAAGGCATTGGGAACACCATGGGCAACATCATCCTGATCCTTGCTTTCGGGGCCATGTTGGGCAAGTTGATAGAGGAAAGTGGGGCCGCCCATACCATTACCTATAAACTTACCGATTTGTTCGGGATTAAGAATATCCAGTATGCCATTCTCATCACGGGTTTCCTGGTAGGCTTGCCCATGATGTACAACGCGAGTTTCCTGGTACTAATCCCCTTGATCTACACCTTTTCCTCTACCACCAAACTGCCCTTGATGTACCTTGGCATCCCCTTGTCGGCCACCTTAAGTATTGCCCACGGCTATTTGCCCCCGCACCCGGCCCCTACCTATGTGTCTTTCGTGTATGGGGCCGATGTGAACCACACCCTGTTGTATGGCCTGGTTCCGGTGATCCCTGCTTGTATTTTGGCGGGCATCGTGCTTTCAAAATTTTTCCGGAAAATTGACGTGAAGCCTCCTGAAGAATTGTACGAGGAAAAACACTTCACGAAAGAAGAATTGCCTGGCTTGGGCAGGAGCGTGTTCACCGCCATTAGCCCGGTTATTTTAATGCTTATCGGGGCGGCCATTGATATTATTATTGGTAAAGACGTGGATTACCAGGTTTATTATGTCGAAAGGATGGCCAACGCTTCCCTCTCGGTTGTGGTAGCAAAGCTTATCGAGGTATTTAAATTCTTGAGCGACCCGAACGTGGCCCTCATGATGGCGGTTTTAATCGGCCTGTATACCCTTGGCATAAAACAAGGCCGCGAGATGGGGGATTTGATGAAAAGCATGGGAAAATCCGTCGGGGCCGTTGCTATGATTATCCTGATTATCGCGGCTGGGGGCGCTTTTTCGCAAGTCTTGAAAGACAGCGGGGTAAATGAGTATATTAAAGTTGTGGCCACGGGCATCGAGTTTAATCCCCTGATACTGGCTTTTTCGGTAGCGGCTGTTATTCGCTTGGCCGTGGGATCGGCCACGGTGGCCACCATGACGGCTGCTGGTATCGTGTTGCCCATAGTGGAAGGATCCGGTATACGGCCCGAGTTAATGGTGTTGGCCACTGGCTCGGGCAGCTTGCTTTTTTCTCATTTTAATGATATTGGTTTCTGGATGTTTAAAGAATATTATAACGTGAGCATCAAGCAAACCTTCGCGATATGGACCGTTATGGAAACCATCGTGGGTTTCGTGGGTTTGTTTTGTGCCTTATTGTTAAATTTAGTCATATAAATTAATTATCATGAAAACATTACCAACAATTATCGGCTTATTACTTGTCCTGTTTTTTTCTTGTTCCCCGCAACAAGAAAAAACTAAGGTATTTTTCGTGAATTCATATCACCAGGGCTATGGCTCGAGCGATGCGGTGATGGAAGGGTTATTCTCTACCTTGCCCGGAGATTCTTTCAAGATCGCGAAATATTATATGGACACCAAGCGAAATAGTTCCATGGAATACATCCAGGAAACCGTGGACCGGGCAGTAGATTCTATCCGTTCCTTTAAGCCGGGTATTTTGGTGGCCTGTGATGATAACGCCGTGAAATATTTGGTGGTACCACATTTTAAAAACAAAGAATTACCTGTGGTATTTTGCGGGGTCAACTGGTCGGCGCAAAAATATGGCCTGCCTGCTGAAAACATCACGGGTATGTTGGAAGTGTTGCCCTTGCGGAAATTATTGACAAGCATGAAAGAAGCTTACCCGGATGCAAGTAATTTACTGGTTCTTACTGAAAATTCGACTTCTGCATGGAATAATAAAAAATTGTTAGACACATTGTTTCATAACACGGGTTTTCAAAAAGTAGAATATGAACTGGTGGACAGCTTTTCAACGTGGAAGAAGAAATTCAAGAAAGCAAACCAAGAACATGACTTGGTTTATCTCCCTACTAATGGGTCGATTAAAAACTGGGATCAGGATGCAGCAGTGGACCACGTTCGTGATAATATAAAGGTACCGGTGGTAACTTGTGATGATTTCATGATGCCCTATGCCGTGTTTGGCCTCACCAAGGTGGCGAGGGAACAAGGCGAATGGGCAGCGAAAACCGTTATGGAAATTAGCAACGGGAAGCGCCCGGCCAATATTCCCTTGGCTAGGAACCAACAATCCGAAAAATGGATAAACAAGGCCTTGGCCGATTCCATTGCCTTGCAGGATAAAGAAAAGTTTTTATCAGGTGCCAAGTTCATGAATAATTAGTGAGTCTAAGAAAACTCCAATTTCTGCGTTACGCTTGCCTGAAAATTGGTCATTTACGTATAGTAAACTCCCAATTTTTAGGCTTCGCAAGCCTTGAACTTGAAGTTTTCTTAAACTCACTTATATAAAATTAGCAGTTTTCTTATTAACATTAATTAAGGATTATGACGACACGTTTTTTTTCACTTATCCCATGTGCCCTGTTGCTTTTTGGTTGCAAGAAATCAGATAATCAAAAGAAGAAAATGCCCAACGTCTTATTTGTTGCCATTGACGATTTAAGGGATTGGACAGGCTACACCACCCGGTTCTCGAACGTGAAAACACCCAATATGGACAAGTTGGCACGTTCCGGGATGGTTTTTTCCCATGCCTATTGTGCGGCCCCTGTTTGTGCACCTTCCCGTACTGCCTTGCTTACCGGTTTAAGCCCGGCAAAAACGGGGGTGTATGAAAATGGGCAACGTTGGCCTGCCTTGTTAAGAAAGCATTCCACCCTTACCCGGCAATTTATGGATGACGGGTATTACGTGGCCGGTTTTGGCAAAATATATCATGGCCAGGGCGATTTGCAATACTGGCACCATTTCAAGTATGGGGGTTATTCCCCTTTGCCTGAAAACCCCGACCATTTTTTGGCCCTGGGCAACCCGCTGGATATCCCTGATTCTATAACAGGCGACGGGATGCGGGTGAACAATGCCATGGATATCCTTGAAAAAGAAATCCAAAACCCTTTGTTTTTGGCTTGTGGTATCATCCGCCCGCATACTCCCTGGAACGTACCTCGGAAATATTTCGAGATGTACCCGCTTGATTCTATTCAATTGCCTGATATAAAAGAAGGTGACTTGTCGGATGTCCCGCCCATCGGAAAAAAAATTGCCCACCGGATGCACCACGATCATTACGGCAAAGACCTGGCTTGGACACACCAATCCATAGTAGACAGTGGGCTTTGGAAAATCAACATACAGGCTTACCTGGCCTCTGTAACTTTCGCCGATGCGCAATTAGGCAAATTGCTGGATGCCTGGAACAATTGCAGGTATTCTGAAAACGGGATAATCGTGGTTTGGGGCGATCACGGGTGGCACCATGGAGAGAAGGAGCATTGGAGTAAAAGGACCTTATGGGAAGAAGGGACACGGACTCCCTTACTATTTAAAGTACCGGGGGTTACCAAACCGGGTTCCGTTTGCAAAGTGCCTGTTAGTTTATTGGATATATTTCCAACGCTGGTAGAAATCTGTGGTTTGTCCCCGAGGAACGACCTGGATGGGTTAAGCTTTGCCTCCTTGCTACAAAATCCCGACTTGCCCTGGGACAGGCCCGCTGTTACCATTTGGGGGCAGGACAATATCTCGGTCCGGGACCAGGAATACCGCTATATCCATTATTGTGATCATACCAAAGAATTGTATAATCATCAAAACGATCCGAATGAATGGAATGACCTGGCAAAGGAGAAAAAATACATGAAGATCATTAATAAAATGCACTGTTGGGTGCCGGCATGTGTTGATCCGGCTCCTTTCAGGCGCAAAAGAAATTCATGGTTCATGGAAGAAAAAATCAAATGTAAAGAATAAATTATCATGAATAAGCTATTATTATTTTTATGGTTTCCTTTATTAATTTCTTGTAAATCATATAAACAGGAGCAACCCGAGGAGCTTGTCCATGCCCGGGTAGATTTTTCCGATTCTCTCCGGCCATGGGACGGGTTCGGTGTGAACTATGTGCAATCAGCTCAATGGCGTGGGTACAATACCGCCAGGTTCGAAGATTACGGCGGGTTTCACCAATTCGACGAGAATGAAAGAAGAGAAATTTTCGAACTCGTTTTTGGTGACAATGGGTTAAAACCTTCCTTGCTTAAAATGTTTCTCGATCCCTATCATGAAGGGCTCACCAAAGCCCAAAATGACAATGACGATCCTTACCGGATCAACATGGAAGGTTACGACCACGAGACCACGACCAACTGGATGCGGTATTTTGCCCGGGAAGGCCTCAGAATGACCAGGGACCCGGGCCGTGACCTGGAAATTATCACCACGCTATACGGCCCCGCCCCCTGGATGACGAAACAAAAATTTATCCGGGGCCGTGACCTGAACCCGAATGAGAAATATGAAGTAGCCGAGTACATGATTTCATGGGTTAAATATCTGATAAATGAAGAAGGGCTACCCGTGAAATATATCTCCTTGCACAACGAAGGCGAAAACAATAACCTCTGGGATCCAGAGGGCCTTACAGCGGGGGATCCCGGGCACGATCATAACATGTGGTGGCCCGTGGATCAAATTATTGATTTTTTGACTTTTATGCCCGGGATGCTTCAAAAACATGGTATACCTGATGTGAAACTGGCTCCGGGGGAATGCATGAGCTGGGGGAGCATGATTGCCCTGGATATTAGCCAGGATATAGCGAGCCATGACCAAGCCTTGAAGAAGCTGGGGCGCATCACCAGTCATAGTTTCTATTCCCGTTATCCTTCGGCCGTGGAAATCATTCGCGACAAGCGAAAAATCAGTTCTCCCGATAACGAGTACTTGCATGCCTGGGTGACCTTCACCAGTTTCGTGCGGATATACATTGATTTCTTGTATAATTTTCACCATGAGATTTATTCCATGGGAGTGAATGGGATAATTCCCTGTGCACCTATCCAAACCAAAGAAATGTGGGTAGGGAGCGAACCCAATGCTGGTTGTGCCATTTGGGTACATGAGGGTGAATATATTATCCGGCAAGGATATTATTTCTTGAAATCATTCATGCGCGTGGGCATGGGTGGAATGAACGTGGTACGGGCATATTCTACCGACAAGGATATACTAATCACTGCGTTCGCTCCCGGCCAAACAAATCAACCGGCTGCTTTTAACGTTCTAAACGTGTATGAAAATGAAAGTAAAAAGGTATTTATTTAACTGGAAGGTATGGAAAATGTCGAATTTAAAGCTTTTCGAACTTCCAGGGACGAGAATTACTTGTCAATAGGAAAATATAGGGTTGCAGGTGGAGGTTTTTTTTACGATGCACCGGAAAAATCATCAACCACTTTTATTGCCCTTTACTAAAATCATTAATGTCAATTATTATGGTACGTATTGTATTTTTTTTCGTATTTGTATTTTGCATGCTTCCGCCTAATACCACGGGGCAAATAAAAGATTGCCCTTTCCCTGATAATTTTGCATACGTAAATTTCAAAGATTCATTAAGACCCTGGGACGGTTTTGGGGTGAACTATGTTGAAACAGCCCAAACAACAGATTATTCATCCAGCCCGCAGGATTATGGGGGATTTAGCACCTTAAGTGAAGAAAAACGACAGAAAATCATTGATTTGATATTTGGAGATGATGGTTTAAAACCTGCAATTGTAAAAATGTTCCTTGACCCATTTCATGAAGGAAACAAAGAAAACCCAAATGATAATGATGATCCGTTTATCATCAATGAAAATGGATTTGATCATGAAACTTCAACAACATGGATGCGCTATTTTGTAAAGGAAGGAATGAAAAAATCTGCACAAGGAAACCGTGCTCTTTCAGTCATCACAACGCTTTATGGCCCGCCGGCATGGATGACACAACAAAAAACCTTCAGGGGAAGGGATTTAAACCAATCCTTAAAGTATGAACTGGCTGAATACATGGTATCATGGATGAAATACCTGCAAAAAAAAGATTTTCCTGTTCAATACCTGTCTTTTCATAATGAAGGTGAAGATTATAAGCGCTGGGCAGAAGATGGGCATACTGACAAATTATTCCATGATTACAATCTATACTGGCCCCCTGAACAAGTTGTTGATTTCCTGAAATTCATGCCCGGTTTCATGGATAAACACGGGGTGGCAGGCATTGGTCTTTCCCCAGGCGAAACAAGCACCTGGTTCCGTTTGACCACCAATTTCAATGTACCCGAACCAACATCATATGCCACTGCAATTGCAAATGATCCAGGTGCTTTAGATAATGTTGGCTTGCTCACAAGTCACAGTTTCTGGAAACTCGGGAGCGAAGGGACTGATTTCCTGAAAACAAGGGACTTTAAGTGGGGCGATTCACAGGAATTAAAAGTCTGGACAACCTCGCTGAGCTGGAAAAAAATGGGCACTGATTTTATTTCTTACATGCATGATGAAATTTATTCAGCAAAAACAAATGCAATTATACCATGGGCATGTATTCAGGATCACAGGCAATGGATTGGTGGTGATCCAAATCCCGGTTCAGCATTTTTTGTTGATGGAAAAGGAAATTACCAGGTTACTAAAGGATATTACTATTATAAGCAACTTTGCAGGGCAGGCCAACCCGGGATGAATGTGGTCAACACATTTTCTTCAAATCCAAACATTAAAATTATTGCTTTTGACAACGGTTCAAAAACCACAAACCGTGATGCTTTTGTCGTGATAAATGAAAATGGTTTCGATGTACCTGTTAACATTCAAATTAGAAATGTTAATGAAGGTTTTTTCTCTTGTTTCCGGACATCGAATGATGAGGATTATACAGATATAGGAACAACCAAAATAAAAAAAGATAGCACTATTTATTATCTGGTTAAAGCCAATTCTGTAACTACTTTTTTTGCCGGGATGAAATAAACAAAAACTCATATTGCTGAATAACTAAACATTTGTTGATATGAAAAAACTACTACCTGCTTTATTTTTACTATTTGGAATTGCAATTTTAAAGGGGCAACAATTTCCTGAAATTGAAGCTATCCCTGCTGAGGTTGATTTTTCAAAAACCCTTCAGGATTGGGATGGCTTTGGTTTTAATTATGTTGAAACAGCCCAAACCATGGATTATGAGAAGGATCCCCAGGATTATGGCGGATTTAGTATCCTGACCGATGAACAAAAAGCTGAAATCGTTGAACTGGTTTTTGGGGACAGTGGATTAAAACCTGGAATAATTAAAATGTTCCTTGACCCCTGGCATCAAGCTACTCCTGACGGGGAATTTGATCACGAAACTACAACGGCAAACATGCGCGAGTTCGTGAAAAGAGGGCTAAAAAAAACAAGGGAAAGGGGCGCTGATTTTGAAATTATCACAACATTGTACGGGCCACCAGCATGGGCAACAAAACAAAAAATACTCCGCGGCCGTGATCTTGATCCTGACATGAAAGAAGAATTGACCATGTACATGGTTGACTGGGCAAAATACCTTATCCAGGAAGAAGGCTTTCCAGTAAAGTATATTTCTTTGCACAACGAGGGCGAAGATTGGCAAAGATGGCCACGGGACGGTTCAGCCGCATTTATTGGCGAAGGGCATGACTATAATTTATGGTGGCCGCCTGAACAAGTGGTCGATTTTCTCAAATTAATGCCTAAAACCATCAAAAAAGCCGGGATTGAAGGTGTGTATGCAACTAATGGAGAGCCTGCAAACTGGTATCGGTTCAATCATTGGGGGCAAGGATGGGCTATTTATGACGACAAAAAAGCCCTTGACAACCTGGGTCTCATCACATCACATGGTTTCTTTAGCGGTAATTACTGGTATTGGTTTGGAAACCATGCAAGCTCTGTGATAGACAAATTAAAAGAAAAAAGGCCGGAATTACATACCTGGGTTACTTCATCAAGTTGGACCCACATGGATGTTGATTTTGTGCGCCAGATTTTTGGGAGTATCTATGATGTCAAAATCAATGGTTTTATCCCATGGGCAGGTATCCAGAGACCGCCCTTGTGGGTTGGTGGTGATCCTAACCCGGGAAATGCAATACAGGTGAATGAGAATGGTACATATGAGACCCGAAATGGTTATTTCTTTTATAAACAAGTTTCAAGGGCCGGGCAGCCGGGCATGAAAGTAGCCAGGACATTTTCAATGGATACGGAAGCTCCTGTGCTTGCTTTTTCCTCCAACGGGACCTCAAACCCTGATGCTTTTGTGGTGATGAATACCAGCAAAGGCTGGACAAACCCGGGATTCTCAGTCCGTATCCAGAAAAAAATGGATATCACGATCAAGGGAACTAAGGCGAAAAAATTTCACGCGTACAGGACCGAGGGCAAAAGCGAGTTTTACAGGGACTTGGGCATATACGAGGTGGAGAACGGAAAAATCACTTATACCGCGATACATGGCAGTGTAACAACTTTTTTTGCGGTAGAATAATGGAGTAATGAGATGCTGGAAAATACTGACATCCCAAATCATCCAACATCCCATTAAAGTGCGAATGTATATATTATTTCTTTACAAGCGCTAAAGACGAATCATATCCGGAATTACTTGAAATTGGAAAGAAATATTTTAACGAATAGAAACTGATAATTTTTTACTAACAGAGAATGAGAAAAACAATTGAGAAACGGGTTACATACCTTGAAAAGAAAAAAGAAAAGCTGGTGATTGACGCTGACACCCATATTACCGACATGCTAAACCTGCACCCTATACTAAAAAAGCAACATGAAAGCACTGAAAATTATTTTCACGGTAAATGCATTTCTGCTGAGGACTTACTTGCCGAAATGAAAATGGCCGAGGTTGATATGTGCCTGGTTTGGCAAAATCCTGCCGGGACTTTTTACCCAGGGGGAGAAAATGAAAATTTTCATGCATTAATGAAGGCCAACGAGTATATCTTCCAATCATCCAAAAAGTATGAAAACAGGTTCATCCCTTCCGGGTGGACCGATCCGGAAGCTCTTGGTATGGAAAAAGCACTTGAATTAGTTGATGTTTGTGTGAAAAAGTTCGGGTTTCCTATTGTGAAGCTTAACCCGGCCCAAAACCAATTTCCAATAGATAGTGAGGGGGTATTTAAAATCGTGGACAGGATAGTTGCTTTGGGTGCTACCCCGGCTTTTCATTATGGGGCAGATACCCCGTTTACACCTGCCCACGGCTTGGAAAAAGTGGCCGGGAAATATGCCCCAAACCAAATTATTGCTGTCCATATGGGTGGGGGAGGGGCTAGTTACATGGAAGCAGATGCCCAATACATTGAGACACGCGAAATGGGGTTGCGTAACCCGAACATAAAATTTATCGAGAGCGCCAAACGCGATACCCATATGGAAAGTGATTTCATAACCTATCAGTTTGCAGGCAAACCATTTTACCAAAATATTTGCTGTGCGAGCGATGCGCCGTATAGCCGTCAAACATGGAATTTCGGTGGTTTCAGGGCCATGTTCAAAAGCTTGTTAAATAGCGCAGGCCATACAGATGAAAGGGTTGGGAAAAACCCTGGGGTTTTTAATGAAAGGTCTGTACAGGGGTACATGGGAGGGAATTTTGCGGAAATTGCCATTGCTGCATATCAAAATATCTTGCCAAATTTTTAATGGTAGCTTCAAAGTAGTTTCCCACTTTTTTCGGTATATAGTTGACAAGAAATACTGAGATATACCATTCGAAATAGGTTTAACCCAAGTTGAGCATTTTTACCTATGACCGCCAAATTCGGTAAACGCATTAATCTATAATGGTTTACGAT
>CAZKIR010000093.1:9936-11568 GCA_964552835.1 uncultured Bacteroidales bacterium | reverse complement strand
TATCCCGTAGTTTTCTTGTCCAGCCTTGGTGATATCGCGCAGGTAACCTGGCGATGGCCATCCCTTGGCGTGTATTTTTAGCTTCGGCAGTACTTTCTCGTACCCATCAACGAGCTTCAAGAATAATTCTGGCTTTGGATCGGTTTTCATGTACTTGCCCGTGATGGCAATCAATCCTTTTAATGTAAATTCGTTGCAACAAGTTAGCATGTGCACCATTTGTTGCTCTTCATCGGGTTCGTTGCCCATGTCGGCCAGGATAATTACCCGGGTTTTTGAATCGCCCGGTGAAATGCCAAGGGCTTTTTGATGAATCAAGCAAAGTGGAAAAATGATTAACCAAATTATCCTGACGGTTTTTTTTATTTTTTTCATAAAAAAGGGTTTGAATTATTGAATAGATAGCAAAAGAAGAGGCCACCCGTGTGGGAATGGCCTCTTTATAAAGCTTAAAAAATAATAATTATTTCTTGATAAACCGGGCTATGCCAACCTTGTTGTCAGTTCCGGTTATCCTAATCATGTAAACCCCTGTTTCCAGGTTAGAAATTGCAATGACGGCATTGGTTTCCCCGATATTTGTTTTTACCAGGGTTTTTCCTTGCAAGTCCATGATTTCTACCCTTGCGATGGGTGCATTTGCATCCACGTGCAAGTATTTTGCGGCTGGGTTCGGGTAAATGCTTATCAGCCTTTGAGCATTTGCTGCAATGCTGTTTTGCTGTTCACCTGGCGTGGTAAAGCTTTCGGTTTCGCTTTTCGCGGATTCATTGCCCGCGGCATCATAAGCGGTTACAGTTATATCATACGTGGTGCCTTCTTCATAGTCAGAAAGTGTATAGCTTGTTTCAGCAACTTCAGCTATTACTACATCACCATTATAAACCTTGTAACCTGTTACGCCAAATTCGTCCGCAGAAGCATTCCAGCTAATCAGGTAACCTACAACGCTTTCGACTATCGAGAGCCCACTTGGCACGGTCGGTGCTTCTTCATCAGCAGGGGCATCTTCGATTGTTATCGAAACCGCCTCGCTTTTGGCGGATTCGTTGCCCGCTTCGTCAATGGCCGTTACTTGATACTCGTAGGTGGTCGCGTATTTTAACCCGGCTAGGGTAATGCTTGTTTCCCCGGTCGATCCGACCACGTCACCATTTTGTTTGTACACTTTATATAACGTTACGCCAACGTTGTCTGTGGCAGCATCCCAATTTAATGTTGCGGTCCTGTCATCGACTGTTGCTGTTAAGTTCTGGGGAGTGCTTGGTTTTTCCGTGTCCATTTCCCCTTGTGATTTCCTGGAATCCACGATACGTAGGTTCTTCAGGTAAATCAAGTTGCTATCGGCCTTCGAGTAGCCAGCGGCAGGCATTAGCATGATACGGTCGATGGAATCCATGGAGGGCACCATTATTTTCCCTGCCATGTCGGCCAAATCATCCGTGCTAAACACGAGCGTTTGCCATTCACCGGCTTTGGCAAGGTCTGCTTCCTTTATGAGGAAGTAATGCTTGTCATCGAACTCGGTGGTTTTCACGAGCCTTACCTGGAACTTGACGCCTTCCCCGTTGTTCGAGTTCACGCTGATGGTATCGAAGGGGTGGTCCTCGTCGGTTTCCTCGAAGTACACGT